>NZ_QKLB01000008.1:0-145306 GCF_003224295.1 Curtobacterium sp. MCPF17_046
CGAACCAGACGGTGGTGTACGGCTGGCACCGGGTGAGCGACATCATCGGTGCGTGTGCGGTCGCCCTGTTCTGGCTCGGTCTCGTCCGGGCGGTCGGGCCGGCCGTCGACCGGGGCACGCGGGGGGACCGTGACGGGCATCGCGGCCCGCGCCGGGTCGTCACGGTCGTGCTGCTGCTCGCGGTCGCCGCGACGGTCCTCGTCGGGGTGGTCGCCCTGCTCGTGGGGACGACCGGTGGCGACCACGGGGCGATGCTCCTCGCCGGGCGCATGGCCTCGTCGGCGGGTGTCCTCGCCGTCATCACCGCGGTGTGGCTGGCGGACGGGATGCACACCGTGCCGCGCACGACCCGTCCGGACGGGCCGGCCGTCCGCGTCTGACGCGACCGGTGCCTCCTGGCCGTCGCCGCCCGCGCCTGGCGGGGATGCCCGCCCGCGCCTGGCGGGAACGCCCGCCCGCGCCTGGCGGGAATGCCGTGACGTGCGCTACGTTGTACCCGTCAGTTCGATGCAAACGCATAGAACGGTACGGAAGCCAGCACACGACGGAGGCGGCGCATCATGCAGTTCGGGATCTTCACGGTCAGTGACGTCACGACCGACCCCACCACGGGAACCACGCCGGACGACACCCAGCGCGTCCGGGACATCCTGACCATCGCGCAGCACGCGGACCAGGCCGGTCTCGACGTCTTCGCGACCGGCGAGCACCACAACCCGCCGTTCGTCGCGTCGAGCCCCACGACGATGCTCGGCTACCTCGCCGGCGTCACGAAGGACATCACCCTCTCGACGTCGACCACGCTCGTGACGACGAACGACCCGGTGCGGATCGCCGAGGAGTACGCGATGCTCCAGGTCATCTCCGACGGCCGCATGGACCTCATGATGGGCCGCGGCAACACCGGCCCCGTCTACCCCTGGTTCGGCAAGGACATCCGGCAGGGCCTCAACCTGGCGGTCGAGAACTACGCGCTCATCCGCCAGCTCTGGGAGAACGAGGTCGTCGACTGGCAGGGGCAGTTCCGCACACCGCTGCAGGGCTTCACCTCGACGCCGCGTCCGCTCGACGGCGTGGCGCCCTTCGTCTGGCACGGGTCGATCCGCACCCCGGAGATCGCCGAGCAGGCCGCCTACTACGGCGACGGTTTCTTCCACAACAACATCTTCTGGCCCATCCAGCACACCGAGCAGATGGTCGGGCTGTACCGCCAGCGCTACGAGCACCACGGTCACGGGCGCGCGGACCAGGCGATCGTCGGCCTCGGCGGGCAGTTCTTCGCCCGGAAGAACTCGCAGGACGCCTGGGACGAGTTCCGTCCCTACTTCGACAACGCCCCGGTGTACGGCCACGGCCCCTCGATGGAGGACTTCACCGCGCAGACGCCGCTCACCGTCGGCTCGCCGCAGCAGGTCATCGATCGGTACGCGACCATGAAGGACCACGTCGGGCACTACCAGCGCCAGCTCTTCCTGATCGACCACGCGGGCCTGCCGCTCAAGACGGTGCTCGAGCAGATCGACATCCTGGCCGAGGACATCGTCCCGGAGCTCCGCCGCATCAACGAGGCCGACCGCCCCGAGCACGTGCCGGCGAACCCGCCGACGCACCTCGAGCGGGTGGCGGCCGCCCAGGCGGCCGGAACCGCCGGTGCCGATCACGTCGCAGCGCTCGACGAGTGGACCGGCGCCTCGGTCTGATCGGTCCGGGGACGACCTGACGGCCGGGAGGCCCGGTGTCAGCTGGCACCGGGCCTCCCGTCCGTCGTGTGCTCGCGCGGACGGCGCCACGGCCCTGCCGCGGCTCAGCGGGTGGTGTCCGCCGCCCGCTCCGGCCGCGCCGTCCGCCGAGCCGAGCCGCGCGGCGGGGCCGGACGCGCGGGCACGAGCTTGAGGCCCACGACGCAGCCGACGATGCCCGCGATGAAGACCACGCGCAGGACGGTGACCGGTTCGGCGCCGGTCGCCATGCCCCACAGGACGGTGAGGGCCGCGCCGGTGCCGGTCCACACCGCGTATGCGGTGCTGATCGGGATGTGCCGGAGCACGTACCCGAAGGCACCCAGGCTCAGGACGATCGTGACCGCGAAGACGAGCGTCGGGCCGAGCCGGGTGAACCCGTCGCTCTCGCCGAGGGCGGTGGCCCAGACGGTCTCGAACGCGGCGCTGACGAACAGGACGACCCAGGCCATCAGCTCACGACCTTGAGTCCGACGACGCACGCGACCAGGCCGAGGACGAGCGCGATCCGGGCGACGGACGCGGCCTCCTGCCGACGGGCGATCGCGACGAGGACGGTCAGCGACGCCCCGATGCCGACCCAGACGGCGTAGGCGGTGCCGACCGGGATCTCCTTCATGGCGAACGCGAGCCCGACCATGCTCAGGGCCATGCCGGCGACGAAGACGATCGTCGGCACCACCCGCTTGAACCCGTTCGACGCGCCGAGCGCGGTGGCCCAGACGGCCTCGAGCACGCCCGACAGCACCAGGACGACCCACGCCATGTGCTCCTCCGATCCGAAGTCGTACGAGTGTGCGACTTCACGACCCCCAGTTCTAGCACGAAGTCGTACGACTGTGCGAACATTGCCGGATGGCGCGCAGCATCGACCTCGGGGAACGCCGTCGGACCGTCTCCGAGGCCGCCCACCGGGTCCTGGCCCGTGACGGCCTGGGCGCACTGTCCGTCCGGAACGTCGCCGCCGAGGCCGGACTGCCGCCGAGCACCGTCCGGTACGCGTTCCCGACCCAGGCGAGCGTCCGCGAGCACGCCATCGCGTTGGTCTTCGACCGCACGCGCGAGCGCATCGCCGCCATCCCTGACGACCTGCCGGTCCGGGACCGCGTGCGCGCCGTGCTCGTCGAACTGCTGCCGCTCGACGCCGAGCGGGTGGTCGAACTCGACGTCTACCTGGCGCTCGGGAACGCCGCGCTCACCGACCGGGAGCTCCGGCCGACGCTCGACCGCGTCGTCGCCGAGATGCGGGAGTGGTGCGAGCGCGTCCTCACGATGCTCGGCGTGCCCGAGGAGGACCGCGAGTACGAGGCGCAGCGGCTGCACGCCCTCATCGACGGCCTCGCGATGCACGTCGCCCGGCTCGAGCCCGGCGCGGCGGGGGACCGGGCGATCACCGTCCTCGACCGGCACGTGGACGGACTCACGACGACACGCTGACCGCACTGCCGCACTGCCGCACTGCCGCACTGCCGCGCCGCCGCGCCGCCGCGCCGGGGTCGGCCGCTGTGGATGAGAGGTCGCCGCCGTCGGGCAGGGCACGGGCCTGCCGGTCGGGGTCCTCGGCGCCCGGTACGCCTATCCTGTCCGGGTGACGAGCACCCGCGCCCGCCCCGTCACGACGCGCTCCCGCAGCCTCACCGGTCCCGGTCTGGTGCTCGCCGCCGTCGTGGCGCTCCTCGCCGTCCGCATCGTCTCCCCGGCGGTCGGCACCGCGGGGCTGCCGGACGTGCTGCAGGACTTCCTGACGCTCGCGATCAGCGTCGTCGTCGAGTCCCTGCCGTTCGTCGTGCTCGGCATCGTCCTGTCGATCGTCGTCGAGGTGTGGGTCCCGCACGGCGTCCTCGAGCGGATCCTGCCGACCCGGCCGATCCCGCGCCGAGCCGTGATCTCCCTGATCGGCATGCTCTTCCCGGTGTGTGAGTGCGGCAACGTCCCGCTCGCGCGCGGCCTCATGCTCCGCGGGTTCACCCCGGCCGAGGCGGTCACGTTCCTCGTCGCGGCGCCCATCCTCAACCCGCTCGTCATCATCAGCACCGCGCAGGCGTTCGGGTGGTCCGGGTGGATCCTCCCCGCCCGGATCGTCGGCGGCTTCGTCGTCGCGAACCTCGTCGGCTGGATCGTCGCCGCACACCGCCGACCCGCCGACCTGCTCCTCCCCGCGTTCGAGGCCCGGTGCCGCGCGGCCGTCGGTGCCCCACCGGTGCGCGACAAGTGGCGGGAGAGCGCGTCGCACTTCGGTGGCGAGACCGCGACGATGATGCCGGCCCTGTTCGTCGGTGCGGGCCTGGCGGCGGCGATCCAGGTCGCGGTGCCGCGGAGCACCCTCGTCGCGGTGGGGGCGAACCCGGTGCTGTCGGTGCTGGCGATGATCCTCCTCGCGATGACGGTGTCGCTGTGCTCCAACGTGGACGCCTTCTTCGCGCTGTCCTTCGCGTCGACGTTCCTGCCGGGGTCGATCACCGCGTTCCTCATCATCGGGCCGATCATCGACGTCAAGATGATCGCCCTTCTCCGCACGACGTTCCGGGCACGCTTCCTGGTGCTGCTCGCCGTCGTCTGTGTCCTGTTCGCCGCGACCGTCGGGTTGGTGATGAATGTCCTCGTCTGAGCGCACCGTGCTGCGCCGCACCCTGCTCGGTCTCGGGTCGGTGCTGGCCGTGGCCGTCGGCACCCTGTGGCTCGGCATCGCCGACCACCTCGACCTGTACATCAACCCCCGCTACGCCACCTTCACCCTCGTGCTCGCCGCCGTCGCCGTGCCCGCGTCGATCGCGGGGCTCGTCGTGGTCGCCCGCCACGGCGCCCACGCGCACGACGGTGACCCGGAACCGCGGCCGGCCGAGGGCGGGCGCCTGCTGCACGTGGTGCTCGGGTCCGTCACGGCGCTCGTCACGATCGGCACCGTCGTGGCGATGCTCGTCCTGCCGCCGACCACCCTCTCCGCCCGGACCGCCCAGCAGCGGAGCGTCGGGTCGGCCTCGCTGTCCGACGCGACGGGTGCCGGTGCGCCGGTGACGCTCCTGGGCAGCGAGTCCGTCGACACGTCCGAGTACGGCGTGAAGGACTGGGCGGCGCTCATCCGGCAGACGACCGACACGACCGCGCTCGTCGGCCGCAAGCTCACCCTGACCGGGTTCGTCGTCCCGGGGTCCGACGGGTCGTTCACGCTCACACGCTTCGTGGTCAGCTGCTGCGCCGTCGACGCCCAGCCGGTCGGCATCGGCGTGACGACCGACGACGCCTCCCCGCAGGAGGGCGAGTGGGTCCGGGTCGAGGGTGCCCTCGCCGCGAACCCGGACACCGCCTCGGACGCCCGCCTCGTCATCCGCGCGGCCCGGGTCAGCCCGGTCGAGCAGCCCTCGGACCCGTATGAGTACTGAGTCCCGTCCGCGTCGCCCGGTCGCGCACCGCTTCCGTCGCCGCTTCGTCGCCACGGTCCTGGTGCTCGCCGTCGTCGCCGCGCTCGCCGCCGTGGTGGGGACGCAGCAGGGGCCCCGGCTGCGGTCGGTGTCCTACGACGCCGGCGACCTCGTCACCCGACCGGCGCAGCGGGTCATCCTCACCGCGAACCAGGCCGTGCAGCAGGTGCCCGCGTCCGCCGTGCGCGTCCGCCCCGCGGCACCGTTCTCGGTCACGTCGAGCGGCAACACCGTCGCCGTCGAGTTCGCCGGACCGCTCGCCTACGACCGCGAGTACACGCTCACCGTCCGCGGGGTGCGGGCACCCGGACAGGCTGCGACGTCGGAACTGGGCACGACGATCCGCACCGGGACCACGGACGTCCTGGCCGTGGTGCCGGGGACGGACGGCGGTCCGGACAGCATCGTCCGCCGGGGCCTCGGCGCCGCGGGCTCGCGGACCGTGTACCGCGCGCAGGGCATCACGGAGTACGCCGTCCTGGCCCGCTCCCTCGTCGTGCTCCGGGACGACCGGGACGGCGGGTCCGCCATCGACATCGTGCCGCTCGCGGGCGGGGTGCAGGACGACGCCGTGCCCGTCGAGCGCCTGTCGATGCCGAGTTCCCGCGGCTCCGCGAAGGCCCTGCACGCGGCCGACGACGGCTCCTCGTTCGGGTTCGTGTACGCCGACACGTCCTCCGGGCGCTCCGAGGACGTCGGCCTGTACGTCGTCGACCTCACCGGCACGCACCAGCCCGAACCCGTCGCCGCCGACGGCACCCCGACGGCCTGGGCGACCCCGATCTCCGTGGCACAGTGGGCGTACGTGCCCCGGACCGCGAGCGCCCTCGTCCGGACCGGCGCCGACGACCTCGTGCTCGTCGACATGAGCGGTCGGAACGACGCCGTCCGGCTGGGGTCGGCGACCTACCTGCACGGCTTCGTCGGCTCCGGCACGACCGCCGTGGTCGAGACCGGCAACGGGATCGTCCAGCTCGACCTGACCGACGGCGAGCGGACGGACCTGCCGGCACCGGCGGCCAGCACCGACTCGGCGTACCTCGGGCGGATCGCCCCGATCGCGGAGGACGTCTACCTGCGGGTGGTGGGCTCGGTCCGCGAGGACGGGACCCTGGCCGCGCGCATCCTGCGGGTGGACGGGGCACGGGCCTCCCGGCTCGCGGTGACCGTGCCCGACGACGCGAGCATCACCGCGGTCTGCCCGTCGCCGAACGGACAGTTCGTCGCCGTCGCGACGCAGTCGTCCGACGGTGCGCTCGTCAGCGTGGTCGATGCCACCTCGGGCGCGCTCGAGGCCTCGCTGGCCGGGACCGCGATCGACTGGTGCAGCGCGCTGCCGACGGGCGACGAGGTCGGCTGAGGCACCGGCACCGGCACCGGTGCCGGCACCGGCACCGGCACCGGCACCGGCACCGGTCGACCGGTCAGTGCCGCAGCGTCTGCCGCGGGTACTCGCCGAACCGGTTCAGGTACTCGCCGGAGAACCGCCCCATGTGGCTGAACCCCCACCGCGAGGCGATCTCCGCGACCGAGGCCGACCCCGGCTCCGCTGCCAGCAGGTCCGCCCGGACGTGCCGCAGGCGGACCTCACGCAGGTAGTTCATCGGGGTGCGGTCGAGCGTCCGCTGGAACGACTCCTGCAGTGCCCGGACGCTCAGGTCGGCGGCGCGGGCGATGTCCGACACGCTGAGGGGCTCGCCGGCGTGCTCGTGCAGGAACTCCACCGCGGCGCGGAGTCGGGCGTTGCGGCGCTCGCCGTACCCGTCCGGCTGCGTCTCGCCCTGGAACCGGTACAGCCCGAACAGGGACCGAGCGACGTCGCGCTGCGCCTCGTGCCACGCGAGCGACGAGGGGCCGTCGACCCGGAGCGAGCGGACGGCGGCGGCGACGGAGCCGCGCCAGACCTCGATGGCCGCGGCCGTCGGTGGCGTCCGGCGGTCGAACGCGAGGGTGCCGTCGACCAGGAACTGCTCGGCGGCCACGTCGAGCACGAGGTCCCGGCGCAGGTGGACGAGGCGCTGGTCCCAGTCCTCGTACTCCATCTCGAAGCGCTGCTCGACCGGGAAGAGGGTCGGGACGCCCGGCTGCATGCGGACCTCGTCCCGGCCGACGTCCACCCGGGCGCGACCGGCGTCGATCCACTGCACGACGACCTCGCCCTCGACGGCGACGTCGCCGCGGAGGTGGCCGTGCATCTGGGAGCGACGGATGCTCATCCGGTCGTCACCGACGCCGACGTACTTGTACCAGTAGTCACGGTCGATCGGCGAGGAGTACCAGGCGCGCCCGGCGTACATGCCGGCGAGGTCCTGGATCGCGCCACCCGTGTCGGTCCCCGACACCGCGACGATGGCGGCGGCGGGTGCCGGGGTCTCCGGAGTCGTCATGCTCTCACCTTCTCCCGGAGCGGCGTCCGGATGCGAGTCGCCCGGCGCGGTGTGCCCCGGTGGACGGCGTTCCGTGGACCTTCGGGGGCGGGTACGGAGGTTCCGGTCAGGATCGCGACGAGGTCGGAGTCGGACGGGAGGCCCGTCACCAGCAGGTGGCGGGCCTCCCGTCCGGTGCGTCCCGGCCGGCGACCGCCCGACGGGAGGGGAGGCGTCGTCAGGCGAGCGTGGCGGCGTCGATGACGAAGCGGTAGCGGACGTCCGAGTTCAGGACGCGCTCGTAGGCCTCGTTCACCTGGTCGGCGCTGATGAGCTCGGTCTCCGGCAGGATGCCGTGCTCGGCGCAGAAGTCGAGCATCTCCTGGGTCTCGCGGATGCCGCCGATGGACGAGCCCGCCCAGCTGCGGCGGCCCGGGAGCAGCGCGAACGCCGGGACCTCGAGGGGCTCGGACGGCGCCCCGACGTTGACCATCGTGCCGTCGACCCTGAGCAGGCTCAGGTGTGCGGCCATGTCGATCTTCGCCGAGACGGTGTTGATGATGAGGTCGAACGAGCCGCGCAGCTCCTCGAACGTCTCCGGGGCCTTCGTCGCGTAGTGGGCCTTCGCGCCGAACTTCAGCGAGTCCTCCTTCTTGGAGGTCGTCTGCGACAGGACGGTGACCTCGGCACCCAGGGCGGCGGCGATCTTGACGCCCATGTGGCCGAGTCCGCCGAGGCCGACGATCGCGACCTGCATGCCGGGTCCGGCGTTCCAGTGGTGCAGCGGCGAGTACAGCGTGATGCCGGCGCAGAGCAGCGGCGCGACCCGCTCGATGTCGAGCGACTCGGGGACGCGGAGGACGAAGTCCTGGTCGACGACGACGGCCTGCGAGTAGCCGCCCTGCGTGATGGTGCCGTCGGCGCGGTCGACCGAGGCGTAGGTGCCGGTGTTGCCCTGCAGGCAGTACTGCTCCTGGCCGGCGAGGCACTGCTCGCACTCGCGGCAGGAGTTCACCATGCAGCCGACGCCGACGAGGTCGCCGACGCGGTACTTCGTGACGTCGGAGCCGACCTCGGAGACGTGGCCGACGATCTCGTGACCGACGACCTGCGGGTACTCGATGCCGCCCCACTCGCCGCGGACGGTGTGGATGTCGGAGTGGCAGATGCCGGCGTAGTCGATGTCGATCATGACGTCGCCGGGCAGGAGGTCGCGGCGCTCGATGGTGGTCTTGACGAGCGGTTCGGTCGCGGACGGTGCCGCGTACGCGTTGACGGTGCGCAAGGGTCTCCTCGTGGGGTGGGGATGACGGGCCGGGTGCGGCCCACCGTCGATCCTGCCCCCGTCGCCCGACCTGAGACAGGTACGGACGGAGCACCCCTCGCGGTCCGGGCGGTCAGCGGGCCGTGCTGCTGGAGGCCCGGACGACCAACCGCACCGGCTGCACGTGGTGCCGCGGGGGCCCGTCGTCGCCGGCGATGCGTGCCAGGAGCTCCTCGGCCCCGACCCGGCCCATGGCGTCCGGATCGGAGGCGATGACCGTGATGCCGAGGACGTCCGCGAGGTCGAAGTCGTCGAAGCCGACCAGGGCGGGCCGGTCCGTACGGTCGACGAGTGCGCGGAGTGCCCCGGTCGTGATCCGGTTGTTCGTGGTGACGATCGCGGTCGGCGGCTCCGGGGCGTCGACCAGGTCGCGCACGGCACGCGAGGCCTCGTCGAGGTCGTGCGAGTCACTGCGCACCCACCGTTGCCAGTCCGGCACGCCGGCCGCGCGCATGGCGTCGCCGAAGGCGTGCACGCGCTCGCGGTGGGTCGACAGCCGGCTGAGGTCGCCGACCAGGCCGATGCGGCGGTGTCCGCGTTCGAGCAGGTGCTCGACCGCGGTCCGGATGCCCCCGGCGTTGTCGAGGACGACCGAGTCGGCGTCGACGTCCGCCGGTGCGCGGTCGAGGAACACCACGGGCGTGCCGAGGGCCCGCTCGCGGGCGATCAGGGAGTGGTCGTCGTCGGCGGACACGACGAGCAGGCCGCTGACACGGCGTTCGACGAGCTGCGCCACGAGGGTGCGCTCCCGGTCGGCGTCCTCGTCGTTCGAGGTGGACAGCAGGCTCAGCCCCGGTGCGCGGAGTGCGCGCTCGGCGCCCCGCGCGATGCGTGAGTAGAAGGGGTTCGCGACGTCGCCGGTGACGAGCCCGATCGTGGCGGACCGTCCGCCGGCGCGGAACTCGCGCGCGAGCGTGTTCGGGCGGAACCCGAGCTCGGCGGCGACGGTCAGGACCCGTGCCGCGGTGTCGGCGGCGACGTACCGCTCGCCGTTCACCACGCGCGAGACCGTCTTCATGCTGACACCGGAGCGCTCGGCGACGGCGCGCAGCGTGGGTCGCTCGGTGCTCACGAGGTCATCGTACGGTCGTCCGGATCGACGGTGATCCCTTGACACGACTCACACCAGACCGTTAGAAACATCGGGTGTGACAACGCTGTCATGGTCGACGCGGCGTCACTCCTCCCCAATCTCGGAAGGTGACGATGTCGTCATTCGGTTCCCGGCGCAGCCGGACCATGCACCAGATCAGCGGTCGGCGCGGCGGGTTCGGGACCCGTGCCACGGCCGTCGTGCTCGGGGCGGCGCTCGCCGCATCGGGTGCGCTCCTCGGGGCCGTGCCGGCGCAGGCCGCGTCCGGACCCTTCACCACCTCCTTCGAGGCGGGGGACACGGCGCCCCTCGCGAACACCCCGCTGACGCCGTCGACGACCGTCACCGGGTCGACGCTGCCGCCCGGGAGCCTCCTCGGTCACGTCACGGGCGTCACCGCCGACGCCGAGAACCCGCCGAACGAGGTCGCCGCCAGCCTGGCGGACGGGAACGCCGGCTCGAAGTGGCTCGCCTTCCGGAACACCGGCGTCGTCACCTACCGGCTCGACCAGCCCGAGACGCTGCGGGCGTACTCGCTCACGAGCGCCAACGACGCCCCCGGCCGTGACCCGTCGGCGTGGACGCTCGAGGGCTCCACCGACGGCACCACGTGGACCACGGTGGACACGCAGACCGCGCAGACCTTCAGCGGCCGTGGGAAGACGAACACGTACACCGCGGCGACGCCCGGCTCGTACGACCGGTACCGCCTCCGCATCACGAAGAACAGCGGCGACGGGATCACCCAGCTCGCCGACTGGAGCATCTCCGACGGCTCGACCACCCCGCCCCCGCCCAGCCCGATGGTCACCCGGGTCGGCAACGGACCGGTGTCCGGACTGAACATCCGCTCGACCGTCGGGTTCAGCGGGACCAAGGCGCTCCGCTACGCCGGCGCCCACGTCGCCGCCGGTCCGGCGAGCGCGACGAACGTCCTCTACGACGACGTCGCGATGCCGATCACCGCGGACAGCGAGCTCAGCTACAAGCTCTTCCCCGAGCTGAACGGGGACACCGCCTACCCGGCGACCTACGCCGCGGTCGACCTGCAGCTCACCGACGGCTCGCTCGTGTCCGCGGACCCGCAGGTCACCGATGAGAACGGCAACCGCGTCTCGGCGGAGGCCCTCGGTGCCGGCAAGGTCTTCTTCGTCGACCAGTGGAACTCCATCCGGATCCCGCTCGGCGCACTCGCCGGCAAGAGCGTCGACAAGGTGCTGTTCACGTACGACGACGACGCCGCGGGCACCAGCGCGTCGACGAAGTTCCAGGGCTGGGTGGACGACATCCGCATCGACCCGGCGGCCGAGCGCATCGACGGCTCGAGCCTGACGGACTACGTCGACACCCGCCGCGGCACGAACTCCTCCGGCGGCTTCTCGCGGGGCAACAACATCCCCGCCGCGGCCGTCCCGAACGGCTTCAACTTCTGGACGCCGATGACGGACGCGTCGAGCCAGTCGTGGGAGTACTCGTGGCAGTCCGACAACGACGCCGACAACCTGCCGCGCCTCCAGGGCATCGGCATCTCCCACGAGCCGAGCCCGTGGATGGGTGACCGCAACCAGCTCGCGATCATGCCGTCGACCTCGGGCACGACGCCGAACGCCTCCCTCGATTCCCGTGGACTCGCGTTCGACCACGCCGACGAGGTCGCCCGACCGGACCTGTACTCCGTGAAGACCACGTCCGGGACGGTGGCCGAGGTCACCCCGAGCGACCACGGCGCCGTGCTCCGGTTCGCCTTCCCGGCGAGCAGCGGCAGCGTCGTCCTCGACAACGTCGGCTCGGACGAGCGCACCTCGATCACGATGGGCGACGAGGGCACCGTGACCGGGTGGACCGAGGGCGGCTCCGGCCTGTCCGTCGGCGCCACGCGGATGTTCTTCGCCGGTCGGTTCGACACGGACCCGTCCGGCACCGGCACCGCCGCGGGCGACCGCAGCAGCGCCCGCTACGCCTCGTTCTCCGGGCTGACCGGCGACCACGTCGTCGAGCTCCGCCTCGCCACCTCGTTCATCTCCCTCGACCAGGCGCGGCACAACGCCGACCTCGAGCTCTCCGGCAAGTCGTTCGAGCAGGTCCAGCAGGCCGCCGCCGCCCAGTGGAACGAGCGGCTCGGTGTCGTCACCGTGCCGCAGTCCGCCGCGAGCGACACGCAGCTCCAGGCGCTCTACGGCTCGCTCTACCGGATGAACCTCTACCCGAACTCGCAGCACGAGAACACCGGCACCGCCGGGGCACCCGTCTGGGAGCACGCCAGCCCGAACGTCGCCCCGAAGGGTGCGGCGACCGCCACCACGACGAACGCCGTCGTGAAGGCCGGCAAGGTCTACGTCAACAACGGCTTCTGGGACACCTACCGCACGGTCTGGCCGCTCTACTCGATGCTCTACCCGGACGTCGCGCAGGAGCTCGTCGACGGGTTCGTCGAGCAGTACCGCGACGGCGGATGGACGCCGCGCTGGTCCTCGCCGGGCTACGCCGACCTGATGACCGGCACGAGCTCCGACGTCGCCTTCGCGACCGCGTACCTCGACGGTGCGGTGGACACGAAGACCGCGCTCGAGGCCTTCGACGCCGGGTACAAGAACGCCACGACCGTCTCGACCGACGTCTCCGGCGCCGGACGCAAGGCGCTCGACCAGTCCGCCTTCCTCGGCTACGTGCCGGACTCGCTCCACGAGAGCGTCTCGTGGGGGCTCGAGGGCACGATCAACGACCACGGTCTCGCGGAGATGGCCGAGGCGTTGGCGAAGGACCCGGCCACACCCGCCGACCGCGTCGAGGAGTTGGAGACCGCCGCGGCGTACCTGCACGACCGGGCGGAGGACTACGTCAACCTGTTCGACGCGGACGCCGGGTTCTTCCAGGGCCGCAACGCCGACGGGTCGTTCGAGGTCCCGGCGGACGAGTTCGACCCGGCCGAGTGGGGCGGCGCCTTCACCGAGACGGACGGCTGGAACTTCGCCTTCCACGCCCCGTTCGACGTGCAGGGCCTCGCCGGCCTGTACGGCGGTGACGAGCAGCTCATCGCGAAGCTCAAGGAGTTCTACGCCACCCCCGAGACGGCCGAGAACGTCGGCTCCTACGGCGGGCAGATCCACGAGATGCTCGAAGCGCGGTCGGTCCGCATGGGCCAGCTCGGCATGAGCAACCAGGTCTCGCACCACATCCCCTACATCGCGGCAGCTGCCGGCGACCCCTCGCTCACGCAGCAGGTCGTCCGCGAGAGCATGCGACGCCTGTTCGTCGGCAGCGACATCGGGCAGGGCTACACCGGTGACGAGGACAACGGCGAGATGTCGTCGTGGTTCGTGTTCTCGGCGCTCGGCCTCTACCCGCTCGCCCAGGGCTCCGGTCAGTACACGATCGGTTCGCCGCTCTTCTCGCAGGCGACCGTGCACCTGCCCGGAGGCGACCTGCGCGTCAACGCGGCGGGCAACAGCGCGCAGAACGTCTACGTGCAGTCGGCCTCGTTCGACGGGAAGCCCCTGGACCGTGCGGTCATCGCGCAGTCCGCCATCGCGAAGGGCGGCACGCTCGACTTCCGCATGGGGTCGACCGCGTCGAACTGGGGTGCCGGCAAGACCCAGGGTGCCGAGGGGCTCGACGCCCCGGCCGTCGCGCCGAAGCCGCTCGTCGACGCCACGACCTCCGGCTTCGGGGTCACGACGAGCGACGACGAAACCGCCGTCGGCGCACTGACCGACGACGAGTCCCTCACCGCGACGACCTTCTCGAGCGCCACCCCGGCGATCACGTGGAAGTCGTCGCAGGGCCCGGTGACCGTCGACCAGTACACGCTCACCACCGCGGCGAGCGGCGGCCAGCCCACCTCGTGGAAGCTCGAGGGCTCCAGCGACGGCAGCACGTGGGTGCCGCTGTCGACCGTCGCGAAGAGCACCTTCGACGCGCCGCTCCAGACCCGTCCGACCACGATCGAGCACCCTGCCGCGCTGACCTGGTACCGCCTGTCGGTCACCGGGACGAGCACGGGGAAGGCGCCGTCGATCGGGGAGTTCGAACTCCTCGCCGACAGCAGCAAGACCACCAGTGCGTTCGCCGTCGAACCGACGCCCGGGCTCACCGCGGAGGTCGGGCAGTCGTTCACGGGTGACCTCGCCGCGATCACCGGACCGGGCACCGAGGCGTCCGACTACACGGTGACGGTCGACTGGCAGGACGGGTCGGACCCCCAGCAGGTGACGCCGACGAAGTCGGCGCTCGGTGCCTGGGAGGTGCCCGGCGAGCACACCTTCACGACCGTCGGCGAGCACACCGTGCACGTCGTCGTCCGCTCCGGTACGGAGATGGCGAGCACCGACGTCCCGGTGACGGTGTCGCGCACCGCACCGAGCCTCCAGGGCGCGTTCGACAACGTCTGCCTCGGTGACCCGGGACAGGCCGCGAACTGCGACTTCGGCGGCCGCGGGTTCTCCCGCTCGGCGCTCGCCGCCGACGGGTTCGTCCAGGGCACGACGAACACCGTGCCGGGGACCGACCTGACGTTCGACCTGCCCGCCGTGGAGCCCGGCGAGCCGGACAACGCGACCGGGAACGGCCAGACCATCCCCGTCCCGACGGGCACGGACATCACCGAGCTCGCCGTCATCGGCACCGCCAACGAGCGGGCGCAGCAGACCGTCGGCACGATCCGGTACTCGGACGGGACCACCGCCGACCTGCCGATCGAGTTCGGCGACTGGGCGGCCTCGCTCGCGACGCCGCGGTTCGGGAACACGGTCGTCGCGTCGAGCGACCACCGCACCGTCGGGGTGAACGGCAGCGACCGGATCGCGGCAGGGGTCTTCGCGACCCCCGTCACCACCGTGCCCGCCGGCAAGCAGGCCGTGTCGATCACCCTGCCGACCCAGACCGGCTCGCCGTCGAGCGCAGGACGGATCCACGTCTTCGCGATCGCGACGAACGGCACCCGGGTGCCGACGACGGCGCTCACGGCCACGGCCGGTGCGCGCCTGAGCGGCACCGCCGGCGAGGAGGTCTCGGGCACGCTCGCGACCGCCACCGGCGGCACGATCGGGACCGGCACCACGACCGCCACCGTGAACTGGGGCGACGGGTCCCCGCTCGAGGAGGCGACCGTCACGGTCACCGACGGCACCGCGACCGTCACCGGTGCGCACACCTACGCGACGGCGGGCAGCCGGGAGGCCGTGGTCACGGTCGACGACGGCACCGGCAGCGCGAGCGTGCGGACCCCGGTCGAGATCGCGGCGGCTCCGGTGTGGACGCCGACGCTCACCACCTCGGCCGGGTCGGGGGTCCGTCCGCGGGCCACCGTGCACGTCACGGGTGCCGGCTTCGCCGCCGGTGAGACCGTCACGGTGACCGTCGACGGGGAGGCCACCGGCACCACCGCGGTCGTCGCAGCCGACGGGTCGGTCACCTTCGACGTCACGGCTCCGGGTCGTCCCGGCAGCCACAGCGTCTCGGCGATCGGTGACCGGTCGGCGACCCTGGCGACCGTGGCCTTCCAGGTGGTCGTCCCCGGCAACGGCGGGGGCAACGGCGGCGGGAACGGCGGCGGGAACGGCGGCGGCTCCGGGAACGGGGGCGGCAACGGCGGCGGCTCCGGCAACGGCGGCGGCTCCGGCAACGGCGGTCCGGGGCACGGCGGCGGCCACGGTTCGTGGGCGCCGGAGTTCCGGCTCCTCGCCGAGGCCGGCACCGAGGGCACCGTCGTCGGCTACTCCGGCAGCGGCTTCGCACCGAACGAGCGCGTCACCCTCACCCTGCACAGCAAGCCCCTCGCGCTCGGCACGGTGACCGCGAACGCCGACGGGGTGCTCGACGGCACCTTCACGGTCCCGTCGGCAGCACGGCCCGGTGCCCACGAGGTGCAGGCGCGCGGTGCGAGGTCGGCGGTCACGGTGAGCGCTGCGTTCCGGGTCCTCGCCCGGCCCGCAGCGGACGCCGGACGCGCACCGGCCGAGCCCGGGCGCTGGGTTGGCTTGGCCTCCACCGGGTCGGACATCGACCCGGCCCGCTGGGGCCTCGTCGCCGGAGCGCTCGTGCTGCTCGGCGCCGGGATCACCGCGACCGTCGCGGTCGTGCGGCGTCGTCGGAGCCGGCTCGGGTAGCGGCGGATGACGGACGGGAGGCCCGGTGCCAGCTGGTACCGGGCCTCCCGTCCGTGTGTGCGCGTCGTGCGCGTCGTGGCCATCGCTCGCTGTCGCGCTCGGGGCCAGCTCCTGACCCGTGGTCCCTCCGCTCGTCCTGCGGCTGCTCGCTCGCCCGGACATGAGCGCGGGCGCGGGCGAGCGCGGGCGTGGGCCGGGCGCGGGCGCGTCCGACCGCCGAGGTCAGCCCTGGGCGCGCGCCATCCGCTCGCCGGCGATGCGCGCGAAGCGCAGCGGGTCGCGGAGTGCATCGTCGGGCTCGCCCGTGGTCTGCGTGGCGATGACCGTGAGCGAGGCCGCGATCGAGAACCCGTCCAGGCGGGCAGCGACGTCACCCGCGACGAGCGCGACCGGCGTCCCGGCAGCGGCCGCGATCGCCGTGACCACCGTCGGGGTCTTGCCGGCCGCCGTCTGCCCGTCGAAACGCCCCTCGCCGGTCACCACGAGGTCGGAGGCGGCCACGGCGTCCGCGAGGCCGAGCGCCTCCGCGACCGCTTCCGCACCGCTGCCGAGGTGCGCACCCCACGCGAGGAGGCCGAAGCCCGTCCCGCCGGCGGCCCCGGCGCCCGGTGTCGCCGGGTCGACGTCGGGGAAGTGCGCTGCCCAGCGGGCGAGACGTGTCTCGTGCACGGCGACGCGGTCGGGGGTCACGCCCTTCTGCGGGCCGAACACGGCGGCTGCGCCTGCAGGACCGAGCAACGGTGACGTCACGTCGCTGAGCACGGTGACGCCGAGCGGGGGGAGCGGACGCAGCGACGTGCGGTCGACCGCGGTCACGTGGTCGAGCAGGGTGCCGCCGGTGGTGCTCGAGGCGTCGGCGTCGGCGCTGTCGTCCAGCGCGATCCCGAGTCCGAGCGCCCGGAGCGCCCCGACCCCGCCGTCCGTCGAGGCGCTGCCGCCGATGCCGAGCAGGAGGCCGGTCGCCCCGGCGTCGAGCGCGGCCCCCACCGCCTGCCCGAAGCCGGTCGTGTGCGCGGAGTCGGGCTCCGGCTCGTCGAGCAGACCGACCCCGCTCGTCGCCGCGAGTTCGACGACCGCGCGGCCGTCCGGCAGCTGGAGCCAGGCCGCGTCGACGAGGCGACCGTCCGGTCCGGTCACCCGCACCGGCACGCGCTCACTGCCGGGGACGGCGGCGGCGAACGCGTCGAGCGTGCCCTCCCCGCCGTCGGCCATCGGGAGGACGACGAGCTCGTCGTCGGGCCGTTCGGTCCGCCAGCCCTCCGCGACGGCCGCGGCGATGTCGGCCGCGGACGCGGTGCCCTTGAAGGAGTCCGGTGCGATGACGACGCGCATGGGGTCACGCTACCGGCGCCCAGCCTGCTCGCCGGGTTGGATGAGGGGATGACCGCCGTACGCCCTCGCCGCTCGCGCGCCGTCGTCGGGCTCGCCTGGCTCGCAGGGGTCCTCTGGGGTGTCGCGATCGCGCTCACGACCACGGTGATCGTGTTGTTCGCGCGCCTCCCCGGAGCGCTGGGGGTCGACACGCAACGGGACGAACGCATGCTCCTGATCGCCTGCTCCGCGTTCCTGAGCGTCGCGATCCCCGCCGCGGGTGCGACCGTCGCGCTCGTCCTGGTCCGACGTGTCCGGTCGGGACGCGCAGCCTCCACCGCCCCGGGGACGCGACGGTAGGCCCACGCGGTTCCCGTCCGCACCGCGCACATCACCCTCCGCCTACCGTTGCCGTCATGACCGACGACCGACGCCGTGAACTCGGCTCCACCGACGCACCCGTGGAGGACGAGCTCGCCGAGTCCTTCGACGCGACCATCGAGGAGGGCGCCGAGCGGCTCCAGCGGACGACCCGTGCCGTCCTCGTCACCGGTTTCTTCGGCGGCCTCGAGGTCGGCCTCGGCGTGATGGCGTACCTGGCGGTCCTCACCGAGACCGACAGTCACCTGCTCGCCGGACTCGCGTTCGGCATCGGCTTCATCGCCCTGCACCTGGCGCACAGCGAGCTCTTCACCGAGAACTTCCTCATGCCGGTCGCGGCCGTGGTTGCCCGCGAGGGGACCGTGCTGCAGCTCGTGAAGCTCTGGGGCGGCACGCTCCTGGCGAACCTGGCGGGCGGCTGGCTCTTCATGTGGCTCGTCGTGCACGCGTTCCCGCAGTGGCACGTCACCCTGGCGGAGTCGGCCCGGCACTTCATCGACGCGCCGTTCGGTCTGCAGAGCATCGTGCTCGCCGTCCTCGGTGGCAGCACCATCACGCTGATGACCCGCATGCAGCAGGGCACCGACTCGGACCCGGCGAAGCTCGTGGCCGCCGTCGCGGGCGGCTTCCTGCTCGCCGGCCTGCAGCTCTTCCACTCGATCCTGGATTCGCTGCTCGTGTTCGGCGCGATCCAGTCCGGCGAGGACATCACGTACGGGCAGTGGCTCGGGTGGTTCGGCTACACGCTGCTGTTCAACGTCCTCGGCGGGCTGGTGCTCGTGACGGCACTGCGGCTGCTCCGCACGAAGGAGCTCATGCAGGACCGGCGCCACGGCTCGCAAGACGACCCGGAGCGCGCCGACCACGAGCAGGGCTGACGCGCGGCCGCGATCCGATGGAGCCGTCACCGCTCCATGAGAAAACCCGACGCCAGAGGCGCCGGGTGGTGTGATGTCAGCATATCACACACGGAGGGCGCGAGGCAACCCGATCACCATCCTTCCGGACGGCGAAGGCGACCAACGATGGCCGGAAGTTGCGTTGCGAGCAGATCTGCCTGGCGCAGGGATGACCACCAGTGGCCTCCCACGCCGTCGTCGGTATCACCGCGGAGCTTCCCCGCCGTGTAGCCCGGCGTCGGGTTCACCAGACCAACGGGGAGTCGCGACCTCGCGAAGTCGACCGGGAACGCCAAATCGCTGTCGTTGCTGATGACCACCACCGCGTCGACCCGATGTTCGAGGACGTCGATGAGCATGTGCGATGCGACGTTGACGTCAGAGCCCTTTTCCTCGCGGCGTGCCACGGAGACCATGAAGGTAGCGGCCGGGACGTCCACACCGCCCGCGTCCCGTACCTGGACGGGCCAGGCCGACGTGCTGAGGACCGGGCGGTTCCGGTGATCCGCTACTGCCAGAGGGGCTGTCGTCACCCGCGATACGTAGTTGCCCATGGCGATCACATCCGCACTCGCGTGCTCGCGGAGTGCGCGGAGGTAGGTGTCTTGATCATGCTGGCCGGTCTGGCCCTTGCTGCCGCTGACCCGCGCCGTGCAGTGCACGACACGCTCGATGCTCGCTTCCGTCCAGTTCGATCGGGCAACGAGCCGTTCACCGAGCGCGCGGACATCGAGCCAGCGCCATCCTGGCGTGGACCGGCCGCAGAGCGCTCGCGCTCCGTAGTAGAGGTTGAAGCCGTCGACGTAGATCCCCACCCGCATCCCGGCACGGTACCCGCGCGGCGAACCGCCCTGGAGATGACTGTGGAGAAAGGCCCGTGACGGTCAGAGCGCGAACCGCGGATGCGGCGTCCCGCCGGTCGCCAGGTCCGCGAGCATCTCCCCGAGCACCGGCGCGAACTTGAACCCGTGCCCGGAGAACCCGGTCGCGACGGTCAGCGGTCCGCGGCGGTCCATCACGAAGTCGTCGCTCGGGGAGTTGTCGTACAGGCAGCTGATCAGCGCTGGAGCCGTGGCGTCGACGCCCGGCACGAACCGGGCCACGTACGCCTGCAGCCGCTCGACTTCGGCGGCGACCGGTGTCCGATCGCGAGCGTCGGGGTCGACGACCGGGCCGATGCCGTGGAACCCGACCTTCACGCCCTCGCCCGGCGTCAGCAGGCCGTACACGTCCCCGCCGTCGAGCGGGTAGTGCACGAACGACGGCCACGCGTCGTCCGGCAGGTGGCTGGGGAAGTGCGCCGGCTGCTCCTGCGTGACCCTGATGGCCGGGAGGCTCGCCCCGCGTCCGGCGAACACCTCGCCGACCAGCGTGGGCGCCCAGGAACCGACCGCCGCCACGACGCTCGGCGTCGTCACCGCGATTCCGTCGTCGAGGTGGACGGTCACGGTGTCGCCGTGGTCGTCGAGCCCCGTCACCCGTACCCCGAAGCGGAGGGCCGCTCCGTCGGACGCGGCCAGGTCGAGCAGCGCCTCGATCGTCTCGGCCGATCGGATCCGGCCGGCGGTGCCGTGCGCGAGCACATGACCCTCGAACGCCAGTCGCGGCCAGCGGGCCGCGGCCTCGTCGAGGTCGAGTCGCTCGAACGGCACGCCGGCACGCTCGAGTGCGTGCGCGATCGCGTCGATGACCTCGGGCCGACCGTGGTCGACGGCCCCGGTGCGGTCGAGCAGGGTCCGACCGGACGCGGCCTCGAGCGCTGCCCAGGCGTCCCAGGCGCGCTGCGTGAGGGTGACGTAGTCCGGCTCGGTGTAGCCCATCCGGAAGATCCGCGTCGCTCCGTGTGAGGAGCCGTGCTCGTGCCCGCGGTCGTGTTGTTCCACGAGCAAGACCTGCTCCCCGCGAGCAGCCAGGGACCGGGCCGCTGCGGCGCCGACGACACCTCCGCCGATGACGACGTGGTCGAACCGCGACGTCGGCGGAGTGGGATGTCGTCCGGCCGGGGCGTGGGGCATGCCTTCACAGTAGGGCGTCCGTCCGGGCGGAGGTGGTCCGCCCGACGCGGCGCTCGTCCGACGCGACGCCGTCCATCCCGGCTTCCTCAGCCGATCACCGGACGGGTCTTCCTACGAACTCGTGGGGGTGTGACCGCCACTCGCTCGTCCTGCTCCCGAGCCTCCGCTCAGCGCTCGATGCGCGTGGTCGAGTCGCGCACGCGACCGCGCTGCGGGTAACCGCTTGCTGTTCTCCAGGGTCGCCAGACCGTGGACCGTCGCCCAGGCCACCTCGGCTTCGGTGTCGTCCGGGCCGGGGAACGCCGCGCGAACCCCGGCGAAGGCGCGCTTGAGCGCGTCCGGGCCGCGTCCGGAACCGAACTCGAGGCCCGACGGCATCGAGAACATCGCCTCGTAGACGCGCGGTTGATCAGCGGCGAAGTCGAGGTAGGCCTGCATCCGCGCCAGTGGCTCCGCAGGCACGGCCTCCAATGCGGTCGCGATCGCTTCGAACCCGGCGAGCGCGACGGCGTCGATGAGCGCCTGGCGGCCGCCGGCGAACGCGGAGTAGATCACCGGCTGGGTCACCCCGATCTCGGACGCGAGCCGACGCATGGTGACGGCTTCCCACCCCTCGGCTTCCGCGACCTTGCGAGCCGCCCGGAGGATCTGGTCGCGCCGGAGATCAAGGTCAGGAGCAGGTCGTGGAGACATAGGTCCAGAGTAGCAGAACGCAGTTACATAACAACGGTAGACAACGCTCCCATCGACTGTTAGCGTCGAGGCATAACGTCGTTAGACAACAACGGAAGGTCCTCCCGTGGTCATCACCGCCCTCGTCGTCGCCGTCCTCGGCTGTCTCTTCATCCTCTTCATCGGCGGCCGGTTCCTCGTGGCTCCGGCGATCGCCACCGCCGGGTTCGGCGTCGCCGAGGACCGGCGGCGAGCGTTCACGAGCATCAAGGGCGTCCGCGACATCACCTCCGGCATCGTGCCGCTGGTGGTCCTGCTCGTCGCCGGCCCGCACGTGTTCGGCTGGGCGCTCCTCGCCGCGGCGATCACGCCGATCGGTGACGCCGTCATCGTCTTCACGAACGGCGGAACCCTCCGCCAGGCCCTCGGCGTGCACGCGGCGACGGCACTCGTGCTCGTCATCGCAGGCCTCGTCCTCGCACTCGGCTAGATCGGACGCCACTCCTCGCGGCTCGGCCGCCCCGCCACCCGCCCCATCCCCCACCCTGCTCCACCACCACGAAAGGCAACACGCATGCGCACCACGAACGAGCACGACGACACCGACGGCACCGCCACCGAGGACGTCGTGCGGGCCTTCTACGAGCCCTTCCGCACAGGAGACACCACCGTCTACGACGAGGTCCTGGCGGAGGACTGGACGGACCTGCCCCTCGCACCCGGCCAGCAGCAGGGCCCCGCCGGCATGGCCGCTCAGATCGCGCTCTTCCGCCACGCGATGCCCGACTACGCCGTCGAGCACCAGGACGTCATCGTCCAGGGCGACAAAGTCGCCGTCCGCAACACCGTCTCCGGCACCCACCAGGGCGCCTTCATGGGCCACGAACCCACCGGCAAGCGCATCGAGATGCGCACCATGGACATGCATCAGGTCCGCGAGGGGAGGATCATCACCACCTGGCACCTCGAGGACTTCGCCGGCCTCATGAGCCAGCTCAACGCCCCTGCAGACGCCCCGACCCCGGCACCCTGGGGCTGAGCCTGCTGGATCGGTGAGCGCTGGTCCTGAATGCTGCTCTCGGTGTCGCCGTTCCCGGTGCCGATCCCCGGCCGGACACCTCGAGGTCAGTCCGGGGGAGCCAGGATGCCCATCGCCCCTACGCTCGGATCGTGGCTGACGAACGAGAGCTCGTGCTGGCCGAGCATGCTGACGCACCCTGGCTGCCCCAGGGCGGGCGAGCACAAGTGGTGCGCGGCGGACGACCGCGATCCCCGATGTGCCTGGTGCGGCTGCTGTTGCGCCGCGTCGACCGGGTGTTCTGCGTTCCTCGTGACGGCACCGGGAAGCTCGATCTCCCCACTCGGCCCGTCGTGCTCGACGACCCGGATGGCGCGGCGACGGTGGCCGACCTGGTCCTCGAAGTGACTGGCGCGACGCACGAGGCACGCTTCCTCGGTGCCGTCCGCAACATCGTGGACGCAGCAGACGACGACTACCCCTGGCCGTCGCCGCTCGCACACTTCGGTGTGTGGATCGCGGACGCAGAACCGTGTGTCCCCGGTCACTGGCTCAGCGTCGAGGAACTGGGAAGCCCGCTCCGCGACCGGCACTGGTTCCCACTCGTGCAGGGACACGGGGCGGAGTCCCGGTAGGGATCGCCCCGCGGCGAGCGACATTGTCCCAGTCGTCGACCGGCTCACGACGGGTACTGCTCGATGGCGTGCGAAGCGTCACTCGAGACATGCGCGCTGGAACCGGAGTTCCCCTGCGGCCTCAGTGCGTCTCGATGTCCCTGTCCGTGTTCTGAACGTGGTTCCGCTCCTGGCGGCGGGCGTAGTAGGCGGAGCCGATCTGGACGGCGGCGAGGATCGTCCACGTGACCGCCATGAAGGTGTGCTGCCCTGACGGCTCAGCGATGGCGAGGACGATCCAGACACCGGCCAGGACAGCGAACATCCACACGAGCCACGGGAGGGGCCTCCCGACGAGTCGTTCGAGTAGGCTGCGCTGCTTCGTCTCGGTCATGGGCGTGTCACTGTACCGGGAGTTCCAGGGCGATCGGCGTCCGCCCGCGCACTGTCGATCACTGGAGGGCGCCGACGGTGAAGATCGTCTCGTTGCCAGCCGTGCAGCCCCTGACGCCTTCCGCGGGAATGAACAGACTCGTCTTCGAGCCCGGCGGGTACACCCGGAAGCCGTCTCCAGTGACCGGCTTGCACGTCCCCGGGTCGAATGCATCCGCCTGGACGTAGTGGAACCGAGCAACTGCGGCCCTGCCGGGCTTGAGTGTCACGGTGTCGTGGGCGGTGCTGCGGTCGAACTCGGCTGGCTGACCGATCTGAGTGCCGTCGCTGTCGCCGACGAGCGACACACCGGGCCAGCCCTGCAGGGTGCAGTCGGTGGTGCCGGTGTTGGTCAACTGGAGCTCCTCTTCGACGTTGGACGCGCCGGCTTCCCGTCCGGCGAAGTCGCCTTCGAGGTCGTCGGCGGTGCATCGGGCTCCGTCCTCGTCGGGAGCACGGCCGTCGGCGCCAGTGCCGGTGTGGGCACCCGTGTCGTCCGTCGCGGAAGCGGCCGGCGAGGTGGTCGGCGGTGTTCCCGCACTCGTCGGAGCGGCGGTCGCGGTGACGGTGCGGGTGGTGGTCGGCGTCGGCGTGCCGGTGGCGCTGCAGCCTCCGAGCACCACACCGAGCACGACGACAGCCGGGATGGCCATCCGTCGGGCCTGCGTGTTCATGCCGCCACTCAACACGGACCGCAGGACCCCGCACCCATACTCGTTCCGCCGTGGAACCATCCCCCAGGTCGCAGGCACGGAGGGCGGGCGCATGGTCCGGGGGAGCGTCGCCGTCTGACTGCGCGGAGGCGTCCCTCCAGCTCGGCGCTCGTCTCGTGTCCGCATCGGTGGAGCATCATCAGCGCCAGTACCGGCCGCTGCGGTGGGCGGCGCCGCTGCTCTACCTGCCGATGACCGCCCTCGCCATCTGGCTCGCGGTCACCGGCCAGCCGCTGTTCTGGGTCGGCGCGGTCTTCTTCCTCGCGGTGTTCGTCGTCACCGCCGTCACCACTCCGCGCGTGCTCCGGAACACCGAGACGATTCTCACCGAGCTCGACCGACGGCAGAGCGAGCAGCAGACCGTGCAGTGACGGTCGTCCGTCGAGGCCGCGGGCCCGGCAGCGCGGGCGCACTGAGCCGGTCCAGCGAACCGGCTCCGGTCACTTCCGGTCCGCACGTACGAACAAGTAGTCGGGGCGAGGAACGTCCAGAGTCTGGACGAAGAAGCCGAGTCCGCCGCTGCTCGGGTAGCCCTGGCGCACGAACTTGCCGGCGTGGTAGAGCCGGATCCCGGGCGAGCTCCCCTCTGCCGTCTTCCAGTGTCCGGTGAAGCTCGTCGAGTACTCGTCGTCCGCGCAACCCGGCGGGCTCGCCGCGACGTCCCCGGTCCGGCACGCGAGATCGATGGGGATGTTGCGCGCGGTGAACGTCCGGTCTGCCGACAAGACGAACTCTGCTGCGCGGCCGTCCTCTCCCTGGAGCCGCCAGGTACCGGTGTAGTCCTGGGGCCCGGGCTGGCCCGGGACGGCACAACCGCTCATCACGACCGACAGCATCGCGATCAGCGTCGCGATGCCCACCCGGCGTTCCGTCGCCACTTCACATCCCCCGTTCCCAGCGCGGCCTCGAGGGCTCGGCCTCGAGATCACAGGCCCTGGGAGTCGACAGGGTGCGATCGCGCTCGGGGAAGCCAGGGATCATGGAGCGAGTCTCAGCTGAGTCGGGAGGACGTGGATGACCAACGAGCAGTGCAGTGGACGAAACGGAGCGAGTGACGGGAATCGAACCCGCGCTACCAGCTTGGGAAGCTGGAGTTCTACCATTGAACTACACTCGCGCATCCCGCCGAACGGGACCGCACCAGCCTAGCGGATGATCCGCTGGATGCCAGCCGAGCGCTCCCGCGAGCCGCGGGGCGGACGTGTTCCGCGCCTCCCGGCCGCCCCTGTCTCTCCGCTGTGAGCCGCCGTCCTCCACGGACACTCCCGGACGCCGTGTGTACCGTCTAGGGGGACCAAGCGAGTGTCAGCACGACCGAACCGAGGAGGAACCGGATGGTCAGGCATCCCCTCATCGACGACGTGGTCGGACCGGCCATCGTGGTGGATTCGAGCGCGCCGGTCGTGTGGCTGACCGAGTCCTTCGACTCGCTGCTGCGCCGTGCGTCCGCCTCCGGTCGCACGGTCGTCCTGCGGACCGGCCCGGAGGCTGCGCTCACCCCCGCCCTCCGGCACGCGCTCGGCACCCACGGTGGCGCATGGGCGGTCCGCGGGTCGGACGGCGAGCTGCGCGACGGTCGCACCGGGGTGCCCGCCGCCGGCATCGAGGACTTCGTCGAGCACGGACCGGAACTGCTCGGCGACCCGTCGCCGGAGCACCGGGAGGCCCTCGGCTCGGTCCGGCAGATCAGCATCGACCTCACGCTCCGCCACCACGACGAGCGGTCGGTGGACGTCGGTTCCGCGATCGAGGCACTCTGCGCCGCCGTCGACACCTGCCCGACACGGTGGGGGACCTCCGAGCCGCTCACCTCTGCCTGGGACCGCTGGGTCGTCACGCAGTACGCGAAGCACGAGTCGCCGGGCATCAGCACCTCCTACGCCGTCGGCGATGGCATCTCCGCCACGATGACGGCCCACCTGACCGACGGGGTCGTCGTCGAGACGATGTCCGCCGTGCTCACGGTGCCCGAGGGCGGAACGGACCCCGGGCTCGCCGGTCGTCTGCTGGACGCCGTGCACCGGGTCGCGAGCGACGTCGAGCCGGTGTTCGGCGTGGTCATGCAGCGCCGCGGGGACGCCGACCACCTGGTCCGCGCGGTCTCGTACGGCGAGCCGGAGCCGCTCGCGGTGATCGTCGGCCCCGAGGCCACCCGATTCCTCGACCGCCGCGGCGAATGGCCGCCGGTCCGCACCACGACCGAGACCTTCGCCGGCGAGGTCGGCGAGGGGCTCGTCGTCCGCTTCGAGGACGGCTGGATCGCACTCGAGTCGTTCCTCGACCGCATCGACGAGGACCGCTTCCTGCAGCTCGTCGGCGGGGCCCCGCTCGACCCGGCCCACGACGACGGCGCCCTCGGGGCGCACGCCATGCAGCACGGCGGGCAGGGGTCGCAGGGTGCCACGTGAGGTGACCCTGCTCTGTCGTGGCCCGGTCGAGGTCCGCGACGTGGCCGAAGCCCTGCTCCTGCACGACGACTCCTGGGGCGTCCGTGCCCTCGACGACGGCCCGATGACGCAGGTCTGCCGCGACGCGACGCACCCGGTCATCACGGTGCTCGGAGTCCGTCGGGTCGACTTCCTGGACGAGGTCACCCGACTCCTGCCGGACGCCCCGGCGATGTTCGTCCCGCTGTGGTGGGTCGACACCGTCACGCCGCTGGGCGCGGACGGCGAGGCAGGGGTCACCGCGGCCCTCGAGGCATCGCTCGACCTCGATGCGGTGTGCATCGTGCACGGGGACTGACCGGTCCGGCGCTCCTGGTCAGGGGCAGTGGCCGCGGAGCCGCTCGACGGCGTCGCGGAGCGCGGGGACGTCGGTGCGGGCGGTGTTCAGCAGGACGGAGGCGGGGGCGTCGGACGGTCGGCGCGTCAGCTGCTCTCCGAGTGCCGCCAGCCGCGCCCAGGGGATCGTCGGTTCGGTCGCGGTCATCGCTGGCGGCAACTCCCGGACCGAGGACGCGATGTCGACGAGGCGCATCCGGACGGCGTCCGCGACGACCGCCTCGGGCAACGTCGGGTCGTCGGCGTACTCCTGGATCCGCGCGCACGCGGTGACGACGTCGTCCAGCGACCGCTCGACCGCCCTGGTCACAGCGGGACCGTCCGGTCGAGGACGTCGGAGGGCAGGGCATCGGCGGCGAGGACCTCGACCCGCACCCCGAGCAGCTGCTCCGCTTCGTCCTGCATCCGCATGAGGGCGAAGATCCCGGCGGCAGGGGCCAGCTCCACGACGAGGACGACGTCTGCTGCCCACTCATCCGGGTGGGCTCGCTCCGTGCCGTCGAGCAGCTGCCGCACGCCGACCGCGCCGTGCTGCTGCAGCACTCCGGACAGCTCGTCCCGGTGCCGTGCGACCAGTCGTCGGAGCGGTGCCGGTTCGGCCACGGGCTGCAGGTCGATCGCCGTCCGGAACCCGGCGGCGAGCAGGAGCCGCTGCAGGGCTGCGAGTGAGGGCTCCCGGCGGCCGTTCTCGTACGTGCTGATGACGCTCTGGGTGACACCGGCGCGGGCGGCGAGTTGGACCTGGGTGAGGTCGGCGCGCTGCCGTGCCTCGCGGATGATCGCGGCGGCGGAGAGCGTCATCGGCGACGCACGAGGATGGCGTGGCGGCATGCCGCCACGATACACAGTATTCCGTATTTCGTACGCCTACAGAGGGACTCGATCAGTTCGAGCGCGACACGTCCGCACGGTGGAAGTTCAACGCCGAACGGGACGGCGTCGGCCCGCGCTGTCCCTGGTACCGCGACTGGTACTCAGCGGACCCGTACGGCTTCTCGGCCGGGCTCGACAGCTGGAAGAAGCAGAGCTGCCCGATCTTCATCCCGGGCCACAGCTTGATGGGCAGGGTCGCGACGTTCGACAACTCCAGGGTCACGTGTCCGGAGAAGCCCGGGTCGATGAAGCCCGCCGTCGAGTGGGTCAGGAGGCCCAGTCGGCCGAGCGAGCTCTTGCCCTCGAGTCGTGCGGCGATGTCGTCCGGCAGCGAGACCACCTCGAACGTCGACCCGAGCACGAACTCACCCGGGTGCAGGACGAACGCCTCGTCCGGGTCGGTCTCGACCAGGCGGGTGAGCTCGGGCTGGTCCTCGGCGGGGTCGATGTGCGGGTACTTGTGGTTGTCGAACAGCCGGAAGTACTTGTCGAGCCGCACGTCGATGCTCGACGGCTGCACGAGCGAGGCGTCGTACGGGTCGAGGCCGATCCGGCCCTGGTCGAGCTGAGCGGCGATGTCGCGGTCGGAGAGCAGCACGCTGGAAGCCTAGTCGTCGGCCCGTGCCCCGTCAGGACTCGAAGGCGTCGAGGACCCAGTCGTCGGTGGGCAGGGTGCGGTCGTGCCAGCGCATCCGGATCGAGCCGTCGTCGACCGCGTGGAAGTCGGGGTGGCCCTCACGGAGCTGGCAGCGGTGCCCGTGCAGCGTCCGCGGGCAGCGGTCCTGGTCCGGTACGGCCCCGCTGCGGCCGACGACTGCCCCGACCAGGCGGACGGCGACGCGGCGCAGGCGAGCACGGCCGGTGCGACGGAGGCTCGCGCGCCGGAGGAGGGGACGCGCGGCGGACGGGGGACGACGTGATGTGCGCACAGGATGCTCCAGCTGTTCGCCATGGATCTGATGGATCGAGCGGCCGGGGTCTGGGGCTACCGGAACGCTAACCGAGCGCACCTCGGAGTGGGAGGAGTCCGCGCGACTAGGCTGAAGGTGTCCGCTTCAGCACCCAGCCCCCGCGCTGCGGCCACTTCTCGCAGGAGCGCTGATACCCATGACCACCACCACCACCTTCACGGGCTCCCTCGCCCGGGGCCGACGATGACTTCCTTCACCGACGCGGCCCGTCGCCTCCAGGGTGGCGACGACGACGCCCTGGCGGGTGCGTTCGTCGACGTCCTCCCGGTGGCCGGCGCCGCGCTCTCCACGCTCGGTCGGCCCTTCGGCAGCGCCGTGATCGCCGCCTCGGATCCGCGAGCCGCGGAGTCGGACGAACAGCAGGTGCTCCTCGGCGAGGGTCCGGGGTGGTCAGCGCTGCGCAGTGGGGCTCCCGTCCTCGCCTACGACCTGAGCGAGACGACCGACGACGAATGGCCGTCCACCCGTGCGGCCCTGCGGGCGACGGGATGGGCCGGGCTGCTCTCGTTCCCGCTCGCCGTCGGCACCTTCGACATCGGCGCCGTGACGCTGTACCGACTCGAGACCCAGCCGCTCGCACCCGCTGAGCTCTCCGAGGCGAAGCTGCTCGCCGGGCTGGCCGCGCTCCGTGTCCTGTACACGACGACGCGTGACCTCGAAGGCGGCATCGCCACCTCTGCCGTCTCCGTCACACATTCTTCCGGGCGTCACGTGCACCAGGCGACCGGCATGGTGGTCGCCCAGCTGGGCCTCACTCCGGAGAACGCGCTGCTGGTCCTCCGTGCACGCGCCTTCGCGGACGGGCAGCCCCTCCGCGCCATCGCCGAAGCCGTCATCGAGCGGCGCATCGACTTCCGAGACCCACGCACAAACGACCCCGCACGGAAAGAAGACCGCTGATGACGCAGAGCAGAGAGCAACGCCTCGTCGACACGTTCGTCACCCTCGCCGACACCCTCGTCGACGACTACGACGTCATCGAACTGCTCCAGATGCTGGTGGGGAAGGCAGCGGACCTGTTCGACGTCACCGCGGCCGGCATCATGCTCGCGACCCGGACCGACGAACTCGAGTTGGTCGCGTCGACCAGCGAGCGGAGTAACCTCGTCGGCGTCATGCAGCTCGACGCCGGCGAAGGTCCCTGCGTCGAGGCCTACCGCACCGGCCGGGTCGTCACCGTG
Organism: Curtobacterium sp. MCPF17_046; assembly: GCF_003224295.1. NCBI lineage: Bacteria > Bacillati > Actinomycetota > Actinomycetes > Micrococcales > Microbacteriaceae > Curtobacterium > Curtobacterium sp. MCPF17_046. Next base: position 29,909 of record NZ_QKLB01000008.1, read on the forward strand.
GGCAGCACCGCCGAGTTGCGCCGACGGTGGCCAGCGTTCGCAGCGGCGTCGGAGCGGTTCGGGTACGCGTCGGTGCACGCCATCCCGCTCCGTCTGCGGGACGAAACGCTCGGCTCGATGAACCTCTACCGCGAGCGGCCGGGTGCGCTGGGCGACGAGGACATCGTCGCCGCCCAGGCGCTGACGGACGTCGCGACCATCAGCATCCTGCAGCAGCGCGGACTCGAGCGGGCCACCATCGCGCGCGACCAGCTCCAGCGGGCGCTCGACAGCCGGGTGGTCATCGAGCAGGCCAAGGGGTTCCTCGCGCAGACGCACGAGGTCGACATGGACCAGGCGTTCGGGATGCTCCGGTCCTACGCGCGGTCCCACCAGGTGCCGCTCGCGGAGACCGCGCGGCAGGTCGTCGAGCGGACCGTCTCGATCTGAGGATGACCGGGGCCGACCGTCAGGCGAGCTCGCGCAGGTCTGCCCCGTGCTGGATGACGTCCGCGGCGACGTCGCGCAGACCGCGGCCGGTGCGCACGGCGCCGTCCCGGAGGACCCGGAAGGCCTCGTCGATCTGGACGTCCCGCCGGTACGCCAACGCGCCCTTGGCCTGTTCGAGCAGCACCCGGGCCTCCAGGGCGTCCGCGATCTGCTCGTCGAGCGTCCGTTGCGTCCCCTGCGCGCGGTGGCGTGCCAGAGCCGCGGAGGCCGCGTCGGCGAGCAACTGGATCATCACGACGTCCTGGTCGTCGTGTCCCCGGTCGTGGTCCGCGAAGACGCACAGGCACCCGATGGTCGCGGTCCGCAGCCGGATGGGCTCGGCGAAGGTGCCGATCAGTCCGCGGTCGCTCATGGTCTGGACGAAGGTCGGCCATTCCGCGGCCTTCGTGGAGACGTCCGGGACGTCGATCGTCCCGCCGGTCCGGTAGCAGTCCAGACAGGACCCCTCGTTCGTGCCGAGCTGGGCTTCCTCGGCGTCGATGCCCCGCTCGCTCGTCGAGGCGATCACGTTCAGGACGCCGGACCGGTCGGCCAGGACGATCCCCGCCTCGGCGGACCCGGTCCACCGCACGCATGCGTCCACCGCCCGGGTCATGGCGTCGAGGACGTCGAGCGACGGGTCCAGCACGGCGGCGACCGCGCCGAGCACGTGGTCGAACCGGTCCTGGTCGTCGAACTCTGTCGTCGTCGTCACCCGCCCGAGCGTACGGGGGTGGCCCGGGACGCCGCGCAGCATCCTGCCCTCGCGCGTCCAGACCCGCGCGCCTACGATGGAGGGTCCGCGGACCGCGGACGGAACCGACCCGAGACAGGTATGGCCGTCACGTCACCCCAGCCCCACCCCGACGCCGCAGGTCGTCCGGACACCGCCTCCCGACCGGGAGGCCCGGCACCGGAGACCGCGCCCGTCACCACCCGCACGTCCACCGTCGCGACCGTCCTCGTGATCGCGCTGCCGCTCGTCGTGGCGTGTGCGCTCCTCGGGATGACGATCACCGGGGCGTTCACCGCGAACCAGCAGCTCGTCTCCGCGGGTGACGTCGTGCAGTTCGGTCTCGTCGCCGCCCGTGGTGTGCACGACGGGGTCGCCGCGCTGACCGTCGGTCTGCTCATCGTCGCCGCGTTCGCGCTGCCCGCGCAGAAGGCCGACCACGGGGCGATGTCCTCCGTGCAGCACCGGGCCGCTCGGTGGGCGGCGGTCTCCGGGTCGGTCTGGTTCCTCGCCGCGGTCGCCGGGATCGTCCTGACCGGGGCGAACACCCTCGGCGTCCCGCTGACGAGCCCCGTCTTCGCCCGCAACTTCCTGCTCTTCGCGTTCCAGGTCGAGATCGGGCAGTCGCTCGTCGTCTCCGCCGCGGCCGTGCTCATCGCCACGCTCGTCGCCGCGTTCGCCACCCGGGCCACGACCCTCGCCGTCGCCACGGTCGCCGCGCTGTTCGCCCTGCTGCCGCTCGCGCTCTCCGGCCACGCCGCCGGCTCGCTCGAGCACGCGAACGCCGTCAACTCGCTCGCCGTCCACCTGCTCGGCGTGTGCGTCTGGGCCGGTGGACTCGTCGCCGTCGTGCTCCTGCGTGTCCGGACGAAGGGCGCCACCGGACGGGTCGTCGCGCGGTACTCCACGCTCGCCGGGTGGGCCTTCGCGGCTGTGGCGTTCTCCGGCATCGTCAACGCGCAGCTCCGGCTGACCGGGCCGCTCGACCTCGTCACGACGCCCTACGGCTGGCTCATCACGACGAAGGCGGCGATCCTCGTGCTCCTCGGGATCGCCGGGGTCGTGCAGCGCCGCAAGCTCGTGCCCGGGCTGCTCCGCGCCCCGACCGACCGCCGGCTGTTCGTCCGCTTCGCCCTGGCCGAGATCGTGTTCATGGCCGTCGCGATCGGCGTCTCGGTCGCCGTCGCCCGCAGCCAGCCGCCGATCCCGCAGACGCCGGAGACCGGGGCCGACACCCGCTCCGGGCTCATCGGGTACCCGTACCCGCCCGAGCAGACGATGCAGACCTACCTGTCGCACTGGCACATCGACTGGATGTGGCTCGCGCTCGCCCTGGTCGGCGCCGGCTGGTACCTGTGGAGCGTCCGCAAGCTCAAGCAGCGCGGTGACTCCTGGCCGGTCGGCCGCACCATCGCCTGGCTCGTCGGCTGCGCCGTGTTCATCTGGACGACCTCCGGGGGACCGGCCGTCTACGGCATGATCCACTTCTCGTCGCACATGGTGCAGCACATGCTGCTCATGATGTTCGTCCCGCTGCCGCTCGTGCTCGGCGGTCCGGTGCTCCTCGCGCTGCGGACCCTGCCGGTGCGCAACGACGGCTCCCGCGGTGCCCGTGAATGGCTCATGCTCTTCGTGCACTCGCGGTGGATGCAGTTCCTCGCGAAGCCCGCGGTCGCCGGGGTGGTCTTCGCCGGGTCCCTCGTCGTGTTCTACTTCACGCCGGCGTTCGAGTACGCGATGCAGTCCCACGAGTGGCACATCGTGATGATCGTGCACTTCGTCCTGAGCGGGTACCTGTTCTTCTGGGTGTTCGTCGGCATCGACCCGGGCCCCCAGCGCCCGCAGTACCCGATCCTCATCATCGCCCTGCTCGCGACCCTGGCCTTCCACGCGTTCTTCGGCGTCGCGGTGATGACGTCGCAGTCGGTGTACGCGATCGACTGGTTCCACGCCCTCGGACAGACGAACGACGCGGCACTGCTCGACGACCAGCACACCGGCGGCGGCATCGCGTGGGGCGCCTCCGAGCTGCCGATGGTGTTCGTCGTGCTCATCGTCGTACGCAACTGGGTGCGGTCGGACGAGCGCACCGCCAAGCGGAAGGACCGCCAGGCGGAGCGGGACGGCGACGCCGAGCTCGACGCGTACAACGAGCGGCTGTCGGCGATGCAGCGGCGCGACTGAGCATGTCCACCGGCTCGGGGGCCGACAGCGGCGCCGTCCGTGACGCGTACGGACGGCGCGCAGCCGAGTACACCGAGCAGCTCGGGTCCATGGGGTCGGTGCACCCCGCCGACGTCCACCTCGTCACCTCGTGGGCGACCGGACTCGGTGGCCCGGTCCTCGACGCCGGGTGCGGCCCTGGCCACTGGACCGGCCACCTCGCCGACCGCGGAGTCGACGTCCTCGGCCTGGACCAGGTGCCGGCGTTCGTCGAGCACGCGCGGCGGACCCATCCGTCCGCTCGGTTCCACCTGGGCAGCGTCGACGACGTGCCGGCCGAGGACGGGCACTTCGCCGGGGTGCTCGCCTGGTACTCGCTCGTCCACCACGACCCGGTGAGCATCGCTCGGCCGCTGTCGGAGGCCGCGCGGGTCCTCCGACCGGGCGGCGGGCTGCTCGTCGGGTTCTTCACCGGCGACCGCGTGGAGCCGTTCGACCACGCGGTGACGACCGCGTACCGCTGGCCGCCCGACGCACTGGCCGACGCGGTCCGCGCCGCGGGCTTCACGGTGCTCGAGGTCCACACCCGGACAGTGGCGACGACGCCAGGTCCCCGCCCGCACGGCGCGCTGCTCGCGGTGCGCTGACCGACGCGACCGGACGCCGGACCGGGACGGGCCTCCGGGAGGGTGCAGGAACGCGTCGGCGCGACCGGGAACGAGGAAGGGCCCCGTCGCTGACGCGACGGGGCCCTTCTGCTGGAACCGGGGAGGCTCAGCCCTTCTCGGCGAGCGCGGAGAGCGTCTCGTCGTCCTTGTAGGCCTCGACGGCGTTGTCCTTGGTGACGAGGACCGGGGTCAGCTCGACGGTGGGGACGATCTTCACGCCGTTGTCGTTGTTCTTGTCCTTGACGGTCTCCGGCTTCTTGCCGGCGGCGAGGTCGGACACCAGGTCGACAGCGGCCTGGGCCTCGTCGGTGGTGTTCTTGTAGATCGTCGAGTACTGCGTGCCCTGCATGATCAGCGGGATCGAGGCGGTCTCGGAGTCCTGGCCGGTCACGACCGGGTTCTCCTTGCCGGCGGCCTTCGTGGCCTGCAGGATCGCACGGGCGAGGGTGTCGTTCGGCGACAGGACGCCGTCGAGCTCGGTGTCACCCGTGTAGTACTGGGTCAGCAGGTCGGTCATGCGCGACTGGGCGTTCTGCGCGAGCCAGCCCTGCGTGTTGACCTTGGTGAACTTGGTCTGACCCGAGACGACCTTCAGCGTGCCGTCGTCGATCTTCGGCTGGAGGACGTCCATCGCACCGTTGAAGAACACGGTCGCGTTGGCGTCGTCCGGCGAACCGGCGAAGAGCTCGACGTTGTACGGCTTGTCGCCCTTCTTCTCCTCGAGGCCCTGGAGCAGGGCCTGCGCCTGGAGCTGACCCACCTTGAAGTTGTTGAACGCGACGTAGTAGTCGACGTTCTCCGTGTTCAGGATGTTGCGGTCCCAGGCGATGACGACGGCGCCGGCGTTCTTCGCGGCCTTCACCTGCGAGCCGAGCTGCGAACCGTCGGCGGCACCGATGATGACGGCCTTGTCGCCCTTGGTGACCATGCTGGAGATCTGGCCCTGCTGGTCGGGGACGGTGTTGGAGGCAGCCGCGTACTGGATGTCGGCCTTGAAGCCGGCTTCCTCGATCGACTTCTTGAACGCGGCGCCCGCGAGCACCCAGTTCTGCGAGGTCTTGGCGGGGAGCGCGACGCCGATGGTGTCGCCCTTCTTGATGCTCGCACCCGAGGAGTCGCCGGAGGCGCCCGAGTCCGAGTTGCCACGTGCCGAGCAGCCGCTGAGTGCGAGCCCGGCGATGAGCGCCAGGCTGACGCCGGCGACGATCTTCTTACGCATGTGATTGCTTTCTCTTCGTTGAGGAGGTGGGGCCGGAGCCCCGCTGTGGAGGATGGGTCGTACCGGGTGTCCCGGCGGCCGGTCGCCCGGCCGCCGGACCCGAGCTAGGGGAGGTTGACCTTGTCTGGCTGGTCAGCGATCGAACGTGGCTGCTCGGCACCGACCGTGTTGGCTTCCGTGTCCTTGCGCTGGAACTGGCGCATCATGCCGCCGATGAGCGATGGACGGCCCTGCGACTTCGAGTAGACGTCGAAGGCGACGGCGATGAGCAGCACCAGACCACGGATGATCTGCACGCGGTTCGACTCGATGCCCATGAGCTGCAGACCGTTGGAGAGCAGCGCCATCACGAGACCACCGATGATCGACCCGGAGATCGTACCCACACCACCGGCGACCGCAGCACCACCGACGAACACGGCGGCGATGGCGTCGAGCTCCCAGCCCGTGCCGTCAGCGGGGCCGGAGGCGCCGGCGTACCCGACGAACACCATGCCGGCGACCGCGGCGAGGACCGACATGTTCATCATGACGAAGAAGTTGACCTTCTTCGCGGAGACACCGGAGAGCACGGCCGCGTTCGAGTTGCCACCGACCGCGTAGACCTGGCGACCGAAGATGGTGTTCTTCGTGACGAAGCCGTAGACGATGGTCAGGACGCCGAGGATGATCGCGACGATCGGGACCGAGGTGCCCGGACGACCGGTGGCGAACAGGTACGTGGCGACGAGCGTGACGACGACCAGCACACCGGTGCGGACGAACGCGACCCAGAGCGGCGGGAGGTCGGCCTGCATCTTCCGGCGACGCTGGCGGTCGCGGAACTCGAGGACCACGAGGACGACGACGGTCACCAGACCCAGGAGCAGCGTCCCGTTGGAGTACCCGAAGTCCGGGCCGAAGTCCGGGATGAAGCCCGAACCGATCTGGCTGTAGTCGTTCGGGACGGGCAGCGACGTCGAGTTGCCGATGATCTGGTTGGCACCACGGAAGATCAGCTGACCCGCGAGGGTGACGATGAACGCCGGGACACGGACGAACGCGACCCAGAAGCCCTGCCATGCACCGACGAGCCCGCCGATGACGAGGCCGAGGATGATCGCGAGCCAGGCCGGGAAGTGCCAGACCGACATCGACTGCGCCACGATGATGCCGGTGAACGCCGCGACCGAACCGACCGACAGGTCGATGTGGCCCGCGATGATCACCATGACCATCCCCAGCGCGAGGATGAGGATGTAGGAGTACTGCAGGAACAGGTTGATGACGTTCGTCGGCTGGAGGATCAGCCCGTTCGTGGTGAACGAGAAGAAGATCAGGATCGCGATGAGCGCGATCACCATGCCGTACTGGCCGATGGAGTTGCCCTTGCCGAAGAGCAGCTTCAGGTTGTTCATGAGACGGTGGCGCCCTTCCGCGCGGACGTCATGCTGCGCATGAGCGTTTCTGGATCGGCCTGGTCGGCCGGGAGGTCAGCGGTGATCTGGCCCTCGAAGATGGTGTAGATCCGGTCGGAGAGACCGAGGAGTTCGGGGAGCTCGGACGAGATGAGGATGATGCCCTTCCCCTCGGCTGCGAGCTGCTGGATGATCCCGTAGATCTCGAACTTCGCGCCGACGTCGATGCCGCGGGTGGGCTCGTCGAGGATGAGCAGGTCGGGGTCGGTGAACATCCACTTCGACAGGACGACCTTCTGCTGGTTCCCGCCGGAGAGCTTGCCGACGTTGTCCTCGACGCTCGGCACCTTGGTGCGGAGCATCTTCCGGTACTTCTCGGCGACCGAGTACTCCTCGAGGGAGTCGACGACGCCGGCCTTGGAGATCTTCCGCAGATCGGCGGCGACCGTCGAGCGCTTCACGGTGTCGAGCAGGTTGAGGCCGAGGGCCTTGCGGTCCTCCGACACGTAGCCGAGGCCGTTGTCGATGGCCTGCTGGACGTTCGTGACCTTGATCTCGCGGCCGTCCTTGATGATCTGCCCGTCGAGCCAGGTGCCGTACGAGCGACCGAACAGGCTCATCGCCAGCTCGGTGCGGCCGGCACCCATCAGGCCGGCGAAGCCGACGATCTCGCCCTTGCGGACGTGGAAGTTCGAGCCCTTGCAGACCAGACGCGACGAGTCGAGCGGGTGCTGCACCGTCCAGTTCCGGACCTCGAAGAACGTCTCGCCGATCTTCGGGGTGCGGTCCGGGAAGCGCGACTCGAGCGACCGACCGACCATGCCGCGGATGATGCGGTCCTCGTTGACGCCGTCCGCCTTGACGTTGAGCGTCTCGATGGTCTTGCCGTCGCGGATGATCGTGATCTCGTCGGCGATCTGCTCGATCTCGTTGAGCTTGTGACTGATGATGATGCTCGAGATGCCCTTGGCCTTCAGCCCGACGATGAGGTCGAGGAGGTGCTGGGAGTCGTTCTCGTTCAGCGCGGCGGTCGGCTCGTCGAGGATGAGGAGCTTGACGTCCTTGTGCAGGGCCTTGGCGATCTCCACCAGCTGCTGCTTGCCGACACCGATGTTCTTGATCTGCGTGTCCGGGTCGTCGGCCAGGCCGACGCGGGCGAGCAGGTCCTGCGCGCGGAGCTGCGCGGCGGTCCAGTCGATGCGACCGAAGCGGCTCGGCTCGTTGCCGAGGAACAGGTTCTCCGTGATGGAGAGCTCCGGGATCAGCGCCAGCTCCTGGTGGATGATGACGATGCCGGCCTGCTCGGACTGCTTGATGTTCGAGAAGCGGACTTCCTCGCCCTCGTAGACGATCTCGCCCTCGTACGTGCCGTACGGGTACACACCCGACAGCACCTTCATCAGCGTGGACTTGCCAGCGCCGTTCTCGCCGCAGATCGCGTGGATCTCGCCGGCTCGGACGCTCAGCGAGACGTCGGAGAGCGCCTTCACACCAGGGAACTCCTTGGTGATGGAACGCATCTCGAGGATCGTCTCGGGAGCGGTGATCGAACGGGTCTCGAGCCCGCTCTCGATCGGGTCGTGACCCTGTGGGGTTGACGCCACGGTGCATCTCCTTCTGCCGCTGCGATGCGGCAGTCCTTCGGTGGAACAGCTGCGGCATCCGAAGGGCACGAGGGTGCGTGCGGACTTCGTTGTCGCGTCCGGTGTCCCCCGTGTGACGGGCCATGTGAACGGTCACATCGAGGAACGGAGGTAATCCTACGCACAGGCTCGCCCGGGCTGTCAATTCGGACGGGTCGCGATTCGGTAACGCTGCGGGCGCTTCCGCGCGCAGTGGCTCGGACGCCCCTCGGGCTGGGGACAGACCGACCGGTTCAGCGGTGGCGCGGCGCTCCGGTCGATCCACGGACGACGAGTTGCGGGACGATGTCGATCGGGCGCAGCAGGTCGTCCCCGCTCGGCAGCAGGATGTCCACGCTCCGGCGCCCGAGCTCGGCGAAGTCCACCTGCACGGTGGTCAGCGGCGGCCAGAAGTGCTTCGCCTCCGGGATGTCGTCGTACCCGACCACGGACAGGTCGCCGGGGACGTCGAGCCCGTAGGAGCGGGCGGCGTGCATGACGCCGAGCGCCATCGCGTCGTTCGAGCAGAACACCGCCGTGCAGTCCCGGTAGCGGAGCAGTTCCCGCCCGGCGTGGTAGCCGAAGTCCGCCGTCCAGTCGCCGAGGACCGGGGGCTGCACCGGCTTGTCCCGGTCGGACATCTCGCGCAGGAACCCCTGCATCCGGGCGTCCGCCTCGATCCAGTCCTGCGGGCCGGCGATGTGCCGCACGTACTCGTGGCCGAGGTCGAGCAGGTGCGCGGTCGCCAGCCGGGCGCCCTCCATCTGGTCGACCCAGAGGGCGGTCGGGTCCTCGCCGACGCTCGAGCGCATCGTCACGTACGGGGTGCGCACGCCGAGCTCCTCGATGAGGTCGAACACCCGCTGTTGCGGAGCGATGACGACGATGCCCTCGACGTCCTGGTCGAGCAGGTGACCGAGCCCGTCGCGCACCGCCGCGTCGGTCGGTTCCGCGATGTTGGCGGTCGTGACGGAGTACCCGCGCAGCACCGCGGCGTCCTCTATGGCCTGCAGGGTCACGGTCGGCCCGTAGTGGGCGCGCTGCGCGGTGAGGACGCCGATCGTCCGCGTCCTGCTGGTCACGAGGGCGCGGGCGGCACGGTTCGGCCGGTACTGCAGCTCCTCCATGGCGGCGCGGACCCGGTCACGGGTCTCGGCACGGATCGCGTCCGAGTTGTTCAGCACCCGCGACACGGTCTGGTGCGAGACGCCCGCGACCCGCGCGACGTCGCGGATGCTGGGGGACCGCGGCTGCTCTGCCCGCGTGGTCGCCATTGCTGCTCTCTCCCGCTCGGGCCCGCAGCACGCCCATGTGCACGTTCACATCCCGAGCCAGATCATTATGCACGGCGCGCGGATGCACACCGGCTGAAGGCAGGGGAGACCCCGGACGGGAGGCGCGGCGCACCGCCGTCACTGAGCCGACGGCGACGCCGTCGAGACCGGTGCGTCAGCTGCCGGGGAAGGGCCTCCCGGCAGCGGACCGGGCGCGTCGCGCCCGCCGACGCGCTACCGACCGGCGAGTGCGTCGAGCGGCAGCTCGGCGAGCTGCCACCCGAGCCACGGGCTGAACGCGAAGGGCGCGGCGGTGACGGCCTGGCGGAGCTTCTCCTCCGACAGCCACACCCACTCGGACACCTCGTCGTCCGCGGGCTGCGGATCGGCGTCGGCCACGGCACGGAACACCGGGCAGACCTCGTTCTCCACGATGCCGGAGGCGTCGACCGCGCGGTAGCGGAAGTCCGGCAGGACCAGCTCGACGCTGTGCACGGAGAGCCCGAGCTCGCGGTCGGCCCGCCGGGCGATCGCGTCCTCGAACGACTCGTCCGGGCCGGGGTGCCCGCAGAACGAGTTCGTCCACACGCCGGGCCACGTCTTCTTGGCGAGGGCGCGACGGGTCACGAGGACGTCCCCGGCCGCGTTCTGCACGTGGCAGCTGAACGCGAGGTGGAGGGGCGTGTGGTCTGTGTGCACCGTGAACTTGTCGGCGGTACCGATCGGGGTACGGTCTTCGTCGAGCAGGACAACGGTTTCCGGGAAAAGGCTCATCTGCCTCGATAGATTAGGCCAATGACCGAGGAAGCGGCCACCGTGGCGCACATCGACCTCGCGCTGGTGGATGCGTGCCTGGAGCACTTCTTCACGGCGTCGAGCGCCCGGGCCGCGGCCTTCGGCCGGCCGTCCGAGGAACTCTGGCGCGTCCTCCGCAAGGCGAGCATGGGCGGGAAGCGCTTCCGGCCGCGCATGGTGCTCACCTCGTACACCGCCCTCGGGGGTGACGACGAGCACGCGGGCGCACACGTCGCCGCCGCGTACGAGCTGCTGCACACCGCGCTCGTCGTGCACGACGACGTCATCGACCGCGACTGGTCCCGCCGCGGCCGTCCGAACGTGGCCGGGTCCTTCCGCGACACCGCGACGACCGGCGGGCTGCCGCTGCCGACCGCCGAGCACCGTGGGACGAGCGCGGCCGTCATCGCGGGCGACCTCGCGCTCGCCGCCGCCCCGCGCTTCATCGAGGCCAGCGGCGTCACCGGGGAGCGCCGGTCCCGACTGCTCGACCTGTTCGACGACGCCGTCTTCGCCAGTGCCGCCGGCGAGATGGCCGACGTCGACCTCGCGCTCGGCGTCATGCCGACCGTGGCCGAGGTGCTCCAGATGGAACGCGCCAAGACGAGCGTGTACAGCTTCGAGGCGCCGCTGCAGTCCGGCGCCGTGCTCGCCGGGGCGCCCGAGGCCGTGGTGGCCTCGCTCGGCGCCTTCGGCCGCGAGATCGGCATCGCCTACCAGATCGTCGACGACCTGCTCGGGGTCTTCGGCAACGAGGGCGCGACCGGCAAGACCGCGATCGGTGACCTCCGCGAGGGCAAGCGCACCATGCTCATCGCCTACGCGGCGACGACCGACTGCTGGCCGGACCTCGCGCCCTACCTCGGCGACCCGGACCTCACCGAGGAGCGGGCCGCCGGTCTCCGCGCCCTCCTCGTCGAGTGCGGTGCGCGGGACGCGGCCCTCGACCACATCCGCGAGCACACCGCCCTGGCCCGCGCCGAGCTGGCCGCGCTGCCCGACGAACTCGGCGCCCGGCTCGAGGGACTCGTCACCGAACTCGTGGAGCGCGTCCGGTGACGTCGAGCACCACCCCCGACCGCCTGCCGCTCTACGACGCCACCGCCGAGGCCGCCTCGAGCGTGGTCATCAGCCGGTACTCCACGTCGTTCGGCCTCGCCAGCCGACTGCTGACGAAGGACACCCGCGAGCACATCCGGAACGTCTACGCGCTGGTCCGCGTCGCCGACGAGGTCGTGGACGGCCCCGCGACCGAGGCGGGACTCGACCCCGAGCTCGCCCGCACGGTCCTCGACGAGCTCGAGACCGACACCGAGCGTGCGATGGCCCTCGGCTTCTCGGTGAACCCCGTCGTGCACGCCTTCGCTCGGAGCGCCCGGACGACCGGCTTCGGCCCCGAGCTCACGCGCCCGTTCTTCGCGTCGATGCGGATGGACCTCGACCAGACCGAGCACGACCAGGCGTCCTTCGACACCTACGTCTACGGATCGGCCGAGGTCGTCGGCCTGATGTGCCTCCGCGCCTTCGTGTACCGCGCCGGACGACCGACCTTCGACGACGCCGTGCTCGTCGACGGGGCCCGGGCCCTCGGGGCGGCGTTCCAGAAGGTCAACTTCCTCCGCGACCTGCACGCGGACTTCGAGGTGCTCGGCCGCTCGTACTTCCCCGGGGTCGACGTCCGCAGCTTCGACGAGGCCACGAAGGACCGGCTCGTCGCCGACGTCCAGGCCGACCTCGACCGCGCCGCCCGCACCGTGCCGCTGCTGCCGAAGGACGCCCGCCCCGCGGTCGCCCTCGCGCACGCCCTGTTCCAGGAGCTCAACGACCGCATCGCCGCGACCCCGGCAGCGCGGCTCATCACCTCCCGCGTCCGCGTCCCGAACCCCGTCAAGGCCCGCCTCGCCGCGCGGGTCCTCGCCCGACGGGGCACGCTGTCCGCCCGGAGCGCGCCACCCGTCACCGCACCACCCGCCACGCCACAGACTGGAGGCTCGTCTTGAGCCCGACCCCTGCCTCCCGTCCGACGACCGGACCGACTCCCGGACGGACCGTGCCCGTCCGACGTGCCGTCGTCATCGGCGGTGGGATCAGCGGCCTGGCGGCCGCCGCCCTGCTCGCCCGGGACGGCTTCGCCGTCACCGTCCTCGAGCAGCGCACCCAGCTCGGCGGCCGTGCCGGCTCATGGGAGCAGGACGGGTTCCGGTTCGACACCGGCCCGAGCTGGTACCTCATGCCCGAGGTGTTCGACCACTTCTTCCGGCTGCTCGACACGAGCGCCGACGAGCAGCTCGACCTCCAGGTGCTGGACCCCGGGTACCGCGTGTACACCGAGGGCCGCGACGAGCCGATCGACCTACGGGCCTCGCGCGAGGAGAACATCGCGCTGTTCGAGTCGATCGAACCCGGTGCCGGCGCGAGGATGGCGAAGTACCTCGACTCGGCTGCGGACACCTACGACATGGCCGTCCGCCGGTTCCTGTACGGGACGTTCCAGGACCTCACGAAGCTCGCGGCTCCCGACGTCCTGAAGCGGGTGGGCAAGCTCGCCCGCCTGCTCGTCCAGCCGCTGTCCTCGTTCGCGTCCACGGCCGTCAAGGACCACCGGCTGTGGCAGATCCTCGGCTACCCGGCGGTGTTCCTCGGCACGAGCCCGTACTCGGCGCCGAGCATGTACCACCTCATGAGCCACCTCGACCTCGCCGACGGGGTGCTCTACCCCAAGGGAGGCATCAGCGCGCTCATCTCCGCCGTCGAGCGGGTGGCGCGCGCCGAGGGTGCGACGATCACCACCGGCGCTGCCGTGTCCCGCATCGTCGTCGACGGTGACCAGGTGACCGGTGTCGCGTGGCGTGACCAGGACGGCGTGGAGCACGTCGAGCACGCCGACCTCGTCGTCAGCGCGGCGGACCTCCGGCACACCGAGATGGAGCTGCTCGAGCAGGAGCACCGCACGTACGACGCCTCGCACTGGCAGAAGCGCGACCCCGGTCCCTCGGCCGTCCTCGTCTACCTCGGCGTCGAGGGCGAGGTCCCCGGACTGCTGCACCACACGCTCGTGTTCACCGAGGACTGGAAGGCCAACTTCGGAGCGATCTTCGGGAAGGACCGGCACGTGCCGGACCCCGCGTCGATCTACGTCTGTGCACCCTCGCTCACCGACGACTCGGTCGCGCCGGAGGGGCAGAGCAACCTGTTTGTCCTGGTGCCGCTGCCCGCCGACGTCACCATCGGCAAGGGCGGCATCGACGGAGCCGGCGACGCCCAGGTCGAGGCCATCGCCGACCGCGCGATCGACGTCATCGCCGAGCGCTCCGGTGTCCCGGACCTGCGCGACCGGATCCGGGTGCGCCGGACGATCGGCCCGCAGGACTTCGCGGACGACCTGAACGCCTGGAACGGCTCGATGCTCGGTCCCGCACACACCCTGACGCAGAGCGCGTTCTTCCGCGAGAAGAACGCCTCGACGAAGGTCGGCGGGCTCTACTACGTCGGCGCCTCGACGATCCCGGGCATCGGCCTCCCGATGTGCCTCATCAGCGCCGAGGTCCTGCTCAAGCGGATCCACGGGGACACGTCGACCGAGCCGTTGCCGACCCCGCTCCCGCGGTCGGCTGACGCACCGCCGCTCCGGACGACGGGCTGATGCCGGGGCTGTACCTGGCCGGCCTGCTCGTCTCGATCGCCGGGGTCGCGGTGCTCGACGCCCGCCACCGGCTGTTCTTCTGGCGTGCGCCGCTCCGGGCCGCCGTGGTCATGCTCATCGGGCTCGCGTTCTTCATGGTCTGGGACGTCGTCGGCGTGCACCTCGGGATCTTCTTCATCGGCACGACGCCGGTGCTGACGGGTGTGCTCCTCGCCCCGGACGTGCCGCTCGAGGAGTTCTTCTTCCTGGTCCTGCTGTGCTGGACGACGATGGACCTGTTCGGAGCCGTGCGCCCGGTCGCCGAGCGCCTCCGTCGGCGACGGGCTGCACAGGGCACCGGCACGGTCCCCGACGTCCAGGGCGGAGGCCCGGTGTGACCGGGTCGGGGACGTACGCCCTGCTCGCGGTCCCGTTCCTCGGGGTGGCGGTGCTGACCGCGATCGCCGCCGGCGTCGTGTCGGCGCGCCGGAGCCGCGGCACGGTCGGTGCCGGGCGCAGCCGGCGGTCCACCGTCCTCGGCGGCGTCGTCACCGGCGTCGTCCTGGTCGTCATGACGTGTGTGTTCAACAACGTCATCGTCGGGCTCGGCGTCGTCGCGTACGACCGGGCGCTCGTCCTCGGCGCCCGCGTCGGGCTCTTCCCCGTGGAGGACCTCGCCTACGCGATCGGGGCGGTCCTGCTGCTGCCGAGCTGCTGGGTCCTGCTCGACCGACCGGTACGGTCGGAACGCCCGTCCCAGCCGTCCCGTTCCCCCGAGGAGGCCCCATGACCGTGCCCCGCGCCTCCAGACCGTCCACCCTCCGAGCCCTGTTCGTCTCGTCGCGACCGATCAGCTGGGTGAACACCGCCTACCCGTTCGGCGCCGCGTACCTGCTCGGCAGCGGGGTCGGCGTCGAGGGTGGCGGCGGCTTCTCGCTGCTCGCGTTCGTCGTCGGGGTCGTGTACTTCCTCGTGCCGTACAACCTGGCGATGTACGGCATCAACGACGTGTTCGACTACGAGTCCGACCTGCGCAACCCGCGCAAGGGCGGGGTCGAGGGAGCGCTGCTCGACCGGAGTGTGCACCGCGCGACCCTGTGGGCCGTCGTGGTCACGAACGTGCCGTTCCTCGTCGCGCTCGTCCTGCTCGGCGCGGCCAGCGGGAACGGACCGTGGTCGTGGCTCGTGCTCGCGGTCAGCGTGTTCGCGGTCATCGCGTACTCCGCGCCGGGACTGCGCTTCAAGGAGCGGCCGTTCCTCGACTCGATCACCTCGTCCACGCACTTCGTGTCCCCGGCGGTCTACGGACTCGCGCTCGCCGGACCCGAGTGGACCGGACACCTCGTCGCGGTGTGCATCGCGTTCTTCCTGTGGGGGATCGCCTCGCACGCGTTCGGTGCCGTGCAGGACGTGCTCGCCGACCGCGCCGGGGGGATCGGCTCCGTGGCGACCGTCATCGGCGCGCGCGCGACCGTCCGCCTCGCGTTCGCGATGTACCTGGTGGCCGGGGTGGCGCTGCTGTTCTCGGCGTTCCCCGGGCCGATCGCGGCGGTCGTCGTCGTGCCGTACGCGCTCAACGTGCTGCGGTGGTGGAACGTCACCGACGCCGAGGCCGAGTCGGCGAACGCGGGGTGGAAGCGGTTCCTGTGGCTCAACTATCTCGCGGGGGCCGTCGTGACCCTGGCCCTGATCGGGTACGCCTTCACGCACTGACCCCGCGGGTCAGGCCGCGCCGGACACCCGCCGAGCCTGCTCCACAGCCGCGCGGACGCCTCGGGACCACGACGGGCCGTGGCCGGGCAGCACGTGCCGGGCCTCGGTGTCGACGAGCAGGTCGAGCGACGCCACGGCGGTGTCGACGTCCGCCGTCGCCGCCGGGGCGACGATCCGTGGACCGATGCCGCCCGTGTAGGGGTCGAGCGTGACGAGGGCGTCCCCGACGATGACCGCGTCCCGGTCCGCGAAGTGCAGCGCGACGTGTCCGTCCGTGTGACCGGGCGTCTCGATGATCCAGGGGTTCCCCGGGGTCTCGGCGCGGGACTCCATGAGCTCGACCTCGTCGATGCCGTCGACCGTCGCAGCACCCGCCAGCAGCATCCGTCCGAGGGGCCGCAGTCCGCCCGGGTGCGTCAGCACGAAGCCAAACCGGTTCACCGCCGGCCGGTACGAGTACGGGTGCGCGGCGAGGTCCCGGTCGCCCGGGTGGACGTACACGGGGGTGCCCCAGTCGCGGTGCATCCGGGCGGCCGTGCCGACGTGGTCGAAGTGCCCGTGCGTGAGCAGCAGGGCCTCCACCTGGTCGGGGGCGTACCCGAGGTCGTGCACGGCGAGCTGCAGGTGCGGCCAGACCGCGGGCAGCCCGGCGTCGACGACGAGCAGTCGGTCCCCGGTCTCGACCAGGTAGGTGTTGGTGTGTGCGAGCTCGAGGCGGTGGATGCCCTCTGCGACGTCCCGGAACAGCATGACGGGGACGGTAGGCCCACGCCGCTGGACGCGTTGCCGGGAGCAGCGCCGGGGGATGGGCGGCAGCGACCGGTGCGCTGCCCGGACCTCCACCGGAGCGCGTCCCGCGAGTGCGCTCGGTCCGGAGCGTGTACTCAGGATGCATGCCCAACGACTCCCTCCCCGAGCTCGAGCTCGCGAACGTGCGCACCCGGGAGCGGATCACCGAGACGGTGGACCGCATCCGGCAGAAGGCGGACGTGCCCGCGCGCACGCGCCTGGCCGTCGCGAAGACCAAGCAGCGCTGGCGCCACGACCCGACGCCCCTCGTCGCGGTCGCGTTGACCGCAGCGGCCGGTGTCGCGGCGATCGTCGTGGGCGTCCGGATCGGGAACACCCCCGCCGGTCGCCTCGCCGCGCTCCGCGAGCCCGCCCCCGTGCCGGTGTTCAAGCCGGTGAAGGTCCGCAAGGACGGCAAGTCGAAGGGCGTCCCCGTCTTCGCACGGAAGGACCCGACGGGCAACCCGGTGTACCAGGAGCGCGAAGCCGCCAAGAAGCGTCAGAAGAAGGACGCGAAGCGGGCGGGGAAGTCGATCAAGCGGATGAAGAAGGCGGCGAAGGGCTGACCATGGCGAAGGAAGCACAGAAGCCGGCGGCGAACGACCCCCGCAAGCCGGATTCACCCACTGACCTCAAGAAGCCGACGGTCACGTACACGCTGAAGAAGACCCTCCGCGAGTTCACCGCCGACCAGTGCACCGACCTCGCGGCGGGCCTCACGTACTACTCCGTCCTCGCGCTCTTCCCGGGTCTGCTGGCGGTCGTGTCCATCCTCGGTCTGTTCGGAGACCCGTCGAAGACCATCGACACCCTGCTGCAGATCATCGGCAACGTCGGGTCGAAGGACGTCGCTGACCTCCTCCGCGACCCGGTCGAGGGTCTCGTCCGCTCGCCTGCCGCTCCCGTCACGTTCATCGTCGGTATCCTCGGTGCGCTCTGGTCGGCCTCCGGCTACGTCGGCGCGTTCGGCCGCGCGATGAACCGCATCTACAACGTGCGTGAGGGTCGCCCGATCTGGAAGCTCCGTCCGACCATGCTCGGCGTCACCGTGACCACGGTCGTCCTGCTCGTCATCGGGCTGCTCACCCTCGTGTCCGCCCCGCTCGCCCGCAGCTTCGGGGACGTCATCGGCCTCGGCGACGTGGCGGTGACCGTACTGTCGATCGTGCAGTGGCCGATCCTGCTCGTCATCGCGATCGTCATCGTCGCGGTGCTCTACTACTGGTCGCCGAACGTCAAGCAGCCGAAGTTCACCTGGGTCGGCGGCGGGTCGATCCTCGCGCTGCTGATCTGGATCATCGCGAGCGTCGGCTTCGGGTTCTACGTCGGGAACTTCTCGAACTACAACGCCACGTACGGCTCGCTCGGTGGTGTGATCGTCTTCCTCCTCTGGATCTGGATCACGAACAACGCACTGCTCTTCGGTGCCGAGTTCGACGCCGAGATCGAGCGTGGCCGCGAGCTGCAGGCCGGCATCAAGGCGGAGGAGGACATCCAGCTCCCCGAGCGCGACACCCGCCAGACCGACAAGCAGGACGAGAAGCGCGCCGAGGACATCATGCAGGGCATCCGCATCCGGCAGAGCGCCGGCGAGACCAAGGACGAGTGAGCACGGCGCGCGAGCGCGTCCTGTCCGGGAGGCTCGGTGACGGTTCCGTAGGCTTGCCTGCGTGACCGACACCGAGCCTCCCGTCTCCGTCCCCACCGCCGCGAACGACCGTCCTGTCGCGCTCGTCACCGGAGCGACCCGCGGGATCGGCCGTGCGATCGCGGCCGACCTGGGCCGGACGCACCACGTGCTCGTCGGCGGACGCGACGCCGACGCGGTCGCCGCCGTCGTCGCGGAGCTGCCGAGCGCGGAGCCCTTCGTCGGGGACCTGGGCGCCGGGGACCTGCCGGCCGTGCCGAGCTGGATCGACGTCCTCGTGCACTCCGCCGGCGTCGAGCAGGGCACCCGCATCGCGGACACCCCGCGGGACACCTGGGAGGCCGTCTTCGCCACGAACGTCTTCGCGGTCGCGGAACTGACCCGCGTGGCGATGCCCGGCCTCCGTGCCGCCCGCGGTCTCGTCGTGACGATCAACAGCGGCGCCGGCTTCACGGCCGGTCCGGGCGGTGGGGTCTACGCGGCGTCGAAGTTCGCGCTCCGGGCCTTCACGGACGCCCTGCGGGAAGAGGAGCGCGCGAACGGCGTGCGGGTGTCGAGCGTGCACCCGGGCCGCACCGACTCGGACATGCAGCGGGCCCTCACCGAGAAGCTCGGCGAGGAGTACGACACCGACTACTACCTCGCGCCGGAGGACGTCGCCGACGCGGTCCGCACCGTGGTCGACCTGCCGGAGCGTGGCACGGTCGAGATGCTGTCGATCCGGCCGTCGCGACGGCGCTGAAGGCGCTGCCACGAGCCTCGGCCACGCGAGCGTCCCGCGGCGCCGCGTGGCCGAGCCCGGCTCGACCGGTCCGCCGGTCCGCCGGTCCGCCGGTCCGCCGGTCCGCCGGTCCGCCGGTCGAGCCTCAGCCGAGTTCGATCCGCGACGTCAGCCCGAGTCCCCCGAGGAACCGCTCGTCGTGACTCACCACGACGAGCGCACCGCGGAACGACCGGAGGGCCGCGACGAGCTGGTCGACGCTCGACAGGTCGAGGTCGTTCGTCGGCTCGTCGAGCACGAGCAGGTGCGGCGGCGGATCCGCGAGGACGAGACCGGCCAGTGCGACCCGGAAGCGCTCCCCGCCGGACAACGATCCCGCCGGCCGGTCGACGGTGTCCCCGCGGACGAGTAGCCGCGCGAGCCGGTTCCGCAGCTCTGGCACCGGGACGGCCGGCGCTGCGCGTCGCACGTTCTCGAGGACCGTCGCGTCGTCGTCGAGGGTGTCCTTCTGCTGCGGGAGGTACCCGACCCGGTCGGTGTGGGCGACCGCGCCGGTGTCGGGGAGCGGGTGTTCCCGTGCCGTCGGGAGCCCGACGAGCTGTTCCAACAGGGTCGTCTTGCCGACGCCGTTGTCGCCGACGAGGGCGAGGCGCTCGGGTCCCCGCACGACCGCGTCCCGACCGCGCACGGTGATCGTCGCGATCTGCCGCGACGCGGCCACGCCGGGGTCGGGCAACTCGACGTGCAGTGTCTCGTCCTGTCGGACGCGGCGGCCGGCCTCCCGTACCGTCGCGGACGCCACCGCCTCGGCCGACGCGTGTCCGGACCGGAGCCGCCCGGCGGTCGCCTCGGCCTGCTTCCGCCGCTCGTTCGCCAGGATCTTCGGCATGGACGTGGCGGAAGCAGCCCCTGCCTTCGCACGTCGCGCGATGGAGGTCTCGGCCTCGATCCGCTGCCGCTTCTCGGCACGGTACCGCTGCTCGGCGACCCGGACCTCCCGTTCGACGGCGGCCTGCTGCACGGCGAGGTGCTCCTCGTACGCCGAGAACGTGCCGCCGAACACGGTCAGAGCGCCGTCGCGGAGCTCGATGACCTCGTCGACGTGCTCCAGGAGTTCCCGGTCGTGGCTCACGACGACGAGTGTGCCGCGCCAGTCGTCGATCAGCGCGAGCAGGGCCGCCCGCGCTCGGCGGTCGAGGTTGTTCGTCGGCTCGTCGAGGAACGCGATCGGACGCGCGCGGAGACGGATCCCCGCGACCGCGACGAGCACCGCCTGACCGCCCGACAGCGTCCCGACGGGGCGGTCGAGGTCGGCAGCGCCGAGGGTCGCTCGCGGACCGAGGTCGAGGGCGGCCAAGGCCGCTCCGGCCCGGTCCTCGACGTCCCAGTCGTCGCCGACCACCTCGAAGTCGTCCGGCGTCGCGTTCCCGGCGAGGACGGCGCGGAGCGCCGTGACCTGCGCACCGACCCCGAGCAGGTCCGCGACGGTTCCTGGAGGGCCGGGACGGGCCTCCAGACCGGACCGCACGGCGGTGCCTGCTCCGGACGGGAGGTGCGGTGCGGCTCCGGCGAGCCGCTGCGGCAGGTGGTCCACGGCCCCCGTCGTCTCGACGGAACCGGCGGTGGGGACGAGCTGGCCGGTGACGAGGCGGACGAGGGTCGACTTGCCGGCCCCGTTCCGGCCGACCAGACCGGTGCGGCCGCGACCGAACGCGGCGGTGATGCGGTCGAGCGCGACGGTGCCGTCGGGCCACGCGAAGGAGACGTCGTGCAGGACGACGGACGGACTGATGGGCATGCGGATGCCTCCGGAGGTCGTGCGGGCGCACGACACCGTCAGCCGCTCGGGCGGCGGTCCCACTGGTGGGCGGGCGAGGTCACGGTGTCAGCGCAGGGACAGCTGCTGCTGCGGCGCAGTGCCGTTGATCTCGCGCAATGTCGCACCGTCTCCGTCGGGGATCCCCGTGGCCGTCACCCGTGCCGTCGGCCGGTCGTCCCGCACCGCGACCCCGGAGCGATGACGGGGTACGACTCACCGTACGGCCGTGCAGTCGGCGCGCGCAAGATGTCCGGCATGGCTGACGACGAGAAGCAGACGCGGGACGACTTCCACGACGCGGTGAACATGACCGCGTCCCAGCTCGAGAAGTGGCTGGACACCGACGAGTCGAAGTCCGTCGGGCAGAAGAAGGACGGCGCGACCGAGTCTACCGGGCACGAGTCCGGCCGGCACATCGTGGCGATCCTGCAGAAGAAGCAGGGTGACCTCACCGACGAGGACTACGCACACATGCGCAAGGTCGTCGGGTACGTCGCCCGGCACTCGGAGCAGCGGCCCTCGGGCGACGTCACCGACACCAAGTGGCGCTACTCGCTCATGAACTGGGGCAACGACCCGCTGAAGTAGGCGACGGCTCAAGTAGCGTGGCGGTCATGCCGGACAACCTGCTCCCGACCCCCTCGACGAACCCCGAGACCCTGCTGCCCGCCGAGCCCGAGGTGGACGCGCTCCTCCGGTCGAACGCGCCCGTCTCCTCGGTGGTGGTGTCGCACCCGTCGTCGAGCCTGGCGTGGGCGCTGCTCGCCGACGAGGCGTGGGAGCGCGGCGCAACGCTGGAGTCCTACGCGTACGCCCGGGTCGGCTACCACCGCGGCCTCGACGCCCTGCGGAAGGCCGGCTGGCGTGGTGCCGGGCCGGTGCCGTGGTCGCACGAGCCGAACCGCGGCGTCCTGCGGTCCCTGTTCGCCCTGCGCCGCGCGGCCGAGGCGATCGACGAACCCGGCGAGCCCGAGCGCCTGACGCAGTTCCTCGACGGCGCGGACCCCGCGGCCGCCGAGGCCATCGCGCGCGGCTGAGCCGCGGCGCGCGCCGCTGCGCGCCCCGTAGCGCGGGCGGCGCGGGCGGCGCGCAGCGGCTGCGCCCAACAGGAACCCGTCCGAACCGGGGGATCCCCTGGTTCGGACGGGTTCCTGTTGGGCCGGTGCAGCCGCCGCCGTGCAGCTGCCGCCGCGGCCCTACGCCAGCAGCACGCTCCAGCTGCGGGCGCTCGGCCAGAGCTGGTGCTCCGGCAGGACGTCGAGGCCGCACGCCCGGCTCCCGAGGCCGTGCTGCGCGTCGTCGAGGTACAGGTACAGCGCATCCGGCGTCGGCAACTCGTGCGGGTGCCCGGCACGCCCGACCTGCTGCGCGGTCCACGGCGTCAGGGTGAACCCGGCGCGGTGCCCCGACGCCGGGTCCGGCACGGTCGACACCGTGAACGGACCGACCGTCAGCGTCCGCAGTTCCGGACGGTGCCCGGTCTCCTGCGGCATCGAGTAGCGCGTCGTCATCGCGGACACGGGCGCCTCGAAACGTCCGACGCGCGCGGCGTGCGAGGAGTCCGCGTACGACTCGTCCGGGCCGGTACCGAACCACGAGACCGTCCCGTCCAGCAGCGCGGCGGGCAGGTCGATGCGGACCCCGACCCGCGGCCAGGTCACGTCCCACCCGCCGAACGGCACCGCGTCGGTCCGCAGGAGCAGCCCGGCGTCGGTCAGCGTCCAGCGGTGCGTGACCTCGACGCCGGCCCCGCTGTTCGCCGCCGCGATGCGGACGCGCTGCACGAGGCCGTCGTCGGTCCGCTCGACCGCGACGAGCCGGTGCGTCAGGCGGTCGAGCCCACGGGCCTCCCACCGGGACGCAGAGGAGGGCGCATCCGGATCGCCGACCCCGCCGGTGAGCACCGGGTCCGCCGTCTCGTAGCCGCCCTGGGACGCGCCACGGTCGTTGTCCGTCGGCGCGCGCCACAGTTCGAAGCGCGGGCCGGCGACCGCGTGCCCCTTGAGGGAGGCGAGGTCGCCACGGGCGGTGAAGGTCGCCTCCCCGAGACGGTCGCCGTCCCAGCGTGGTCGGGAGGCGCGGATCACCCGGGCAGGCCCGCTCGCCACGAGCGTCTGGGTGCCTGCCACGACGTGGCCGGTGTCGGCCCACGCCGTCGGTCCGGCGAGTTCCGCCACGACCTCGAACCACAGCTCGTCGCCGGGGGCGAGCGCCGCCGCGGCGAGCACCTCCGCCGGGACCGGCACCGTGGCGGACCCCCGCGCGGCGACGACACCGGGGGCGAGCCTCCCGGACGCCTCGACGACGCCGTTCCGCGACAGCGTCCAGACGAACCGCAGGCCCGCGGTGGAGGCGGAGTGGTACCGGTTCTCGATGAGCACGGTGCCGCCGCCCGCGGCCGTCCCACCGCCGAACGGGGAGACGGAGAGGCGCACCGGCGCGACCACGGCCGCGAACTCGGCGAGGCCCGGCGTCGGGGTGTCGTCCGGCAGCACGAGGCCGTCCATCACGAAGTTGCCGTCGTGCACGACCTCGTGGTGGTCGCCGCCGTAGGCGTAGTAGGGGGTGCCGTCGGCGGTGTGCGCGAGGAGGCCGTGGTCACGCCACTCCCACACGAAGCCGCCGTGCAGACGCGGGTACCGGTCGACCAGGGCCTCGTACTCGGCGATCTGGCCGGGGCCGTTGCCCATCGCGTGCACGTACTCGCAGTGCAGGAACGGCTTCGAGCGCTGCCGGGCGGCCTCGGCGGGACCGCACCCGAGCAGGGGCGTGGCCGCACCGCCGCCGATCGACTCGGTCTCCTGCAGCGTCGGGTACATCCGCGAGTAGACGTCGGTGTACTCGCCCGTGTAGTCGCCCTCGTAGTGCACGGGGCGTTCGGTGTCGCGGGCGTGCACCCACTGCGCCATCGCGGCGAGGTTGCGCCCCGTACCGGACTCGTTGCCGAGCGACCACATCACGATCGACGCGTGGTTCTTGTCCCGCTCGACGGTCCGCGCGATGCGGTCGAGGTAGGCGTCCTCCCACGCGGGGTCGTCCGACGGGTTGCCCTGCCAGCCGAGGGCCTCGAACCCGTGCGTCTCGAGGTCGCACTCCAGGACCACCCAGAACCCGAGCTCGTCGGCGAGGTCGAGCACGCGCGGGTGCGGCGGGTAGTGCGACGTCCGGATCGCGTTGACGTTGCTGCGCTTCATGAGCGCCATGTCCGCGCGGGCGTGCGCCTCGTCGAAGACCCGCCCCCGCTCGGGGTGCGTCTCGTGCCGGTTCACGCCGTGGAAGACGACCCGCTCGCCGTTCACCAGGAAGCGGTCGCCGACGATCTGCACGGTGCGGAAGCCGAGCCGGAGCGCGACCGTCTCACCCGCGGTCGACATCGTGGCGTCGTACAGGCGGGGGACCTCGGCGCTCCACGGCTCGACGCCCTCGACGGTCACCGGTGCGACGTCCTCGGCGGAGGCCCAGGTGACGTCCACGTCGAGCTCGGGCACCCGGAAACGCACCGGGAACGTGGACTCGATGCTCGGCACCGTGATCGTGCCGGTGCCCGTCGCGGGACGGCCGGACGCCGCGGTCCCGGCGCTCGCCCCGTCGCCGACGACGGCGGACCAGGCGGCGCGCACGAACACGTCGTCGATCGGTGCGACCGGACGGGCGAGCAGGGTGACGTCCCGGAAGATCCCGGGGAGCCACCACTGGTCCTGGTCCTCCAGGTACGAGGCCGCCGACCACTGGTGCACGCGCACCCGGAGTTCGTTGTCCCCGGGCACGAGCAGCTCGGTGACGTCGAACTCGGTCGCGAGCCGGGACCCGGTCGACCACCCGACCTCCTGCCCGTTCAGCCACACCCGGAAGTGCGACTCGACACCGTCGAAGCGGAGCAGCACCCGCGCGGCACCGTCGAAGGAGCCCGGCACGGTGAAGGTCCGGCGGTGGTCACCGGTCGGGTTCTCGTCCGGCGGGTGCGGGGCGTCGATCGGGAAGGGGTACTGGACGTTCGTGTAGCTCGGCGCCCCGTGGCCGTGCAGGACCCAGTGCGAGGGCACCGGGAGCGTGCCCCAGCCGTCCGGGTCCTCGAAGGCGGGGGCGTCGGCGACGGGCGACCAGCGGAAGTCCCACTCCCCGGCGAGCGACAGGGACGGAGCGTCCGTGTGCAGCCAGGCGCGCGGCGCCAGTCGTGTCGCCGAGCCCGGCGTCGTCGCGTGCAGGTCGTCGAGTGCGGCGTCGGTCAACGTCGACCAGTCCTTCCGTGGTGCCCCGCGCTCGGGGCGCTCGGGACGGGTGTGGCGATCAGCGGGGCCGGGACGGCGACCGTGCCGTCGTCCCGGCGCGTCGTCGATCGGGTGCAGCGTCAAGCCAACCACAGGACCCGACGTCCACCTGGGATCGGGGTCAGGTGCCGTCGCGGAGCGTGGGACCCCCACGAGAGGAGCAACGATGAGCGAACGCGGGAACACCACCCACAACCCGGAGCTCGACGACCAGCTGGCGCACGAGGCGCAGAGCATCGTCCAGGGACACGGCAGCAACGCCCACGTCGAGGAGTTCCGCCAGTCCGAGCCGGTACCGGACGACACCGACGACGCCGAGACCGTCCAGGCCTCGGGCTACGACGGCGACCTCGAGGGCGCGCTCGTCGACGACTCGACGGACGTCGACACCGCCGACGACCCGGACGGGGTCGCCGCCGAACAGCCGGACGGCAGCGGTGACGGTGCCGACGCGACGGTCTACTCGACGTCCTCGGCGGCCGACCCGGACGCGTCGGCCGACGTCACGTCGTCGAACGCCTCGGCGGCCGACGGTGCGAGCGACACCGACGACCTGCCGACCACGGACGAGGAGGCCTGAGCATGCCCGTCACCGCGAACGAGGCCACCGACGAAGGACGCTCGCTCGGCACCCGGCTCGCCACCGGCGGCACGTGGACCTGGGCGTACGTCGACGCTTCCGGGGACCGCGAGGACCCGCAGCACCTCGCCGCCCTGCAGCGCCGGAAGGCCGAGGACGCCCTCCGCGCCGCGGGTGCCGACGCGGACGTCATCGACACCGTGATGGCCGAGCTCGAGGAGACGCCCGGGGTCCCCGCGCCGGTCAGCCGCTACGTCCTGGTGCACGACGGCGAGCTCGTGCTCAGTGACCTGCTGCCCGGGCACATGCACGGACCCGAGTCCGTCGGCCACGGCGCCGTGCCCGACCTCGTGCCGCTCCTGGCGCACCGCCCGCTCGACGTCCCGTTCCTCGTCGTCGAGGTCGGCCGTGGTGGCGGTGGCTACCGCGCCTACCGGCTCGGGCACGTCGACCACCCCGACCAGCGCGAGGAGCAGGAGGTCGAGGGCCGTACCGACACGCTCCACAAGTTCCAGGGCGGTGGCTGGTCGCACCTGCGCTGGCAGCACCACACCGAGGAACTCTGGCGACAGAACGAGTCCGAGGTGGCCGCCGCCGTGCAGGACGCCGTCGACCGGCTGGCACCACGGCTGATCATCGTCGCCGGGGACATCCGGGCGCGGCAGCTCCTC
The DNA here is from genome assembly GCF_003224295.1 of Curtobacterium sp. MCPF17_046. NCBI lineage: Bacteria > Bacillati > Actinomycetota > Actinomycetes > Micrococcales > Microbacteriaceae > Curtobacterium > Curtobacterium sp. MCPF17_046. The sequence goes on from NZ_QKLB01000008.1 coordinate 56,079, forward strand.
GTCGCCGAACTGTCGAAGACGAAGGCGACCGCACCCCTGCTCTCCGAGGTGCCGATCGACCCGCGGGCGTCCGACGCGTCGGAGGACGGTGTCCGCGAGCACGTCGACATCGCGCTCGCCCGCGTCGTCGCCCAGCGGCGGCACGACGTCGAGGACCTCCTCCGCACACACGAGGGACGCGGTGACGGCGAGGTCGCGGCGGGGCTCGGCCCGGTCGTCGAGGCGCTGCAGCAGGCGCAGCCGTCGGTCGTCGTCCTCGACCCCGCCGGGTTCGCCGACCGCACGGTCCTGGCCCTCGACGCCGCGCCCTGGATCGCGACCGCCCCGGAGCAGGCGCTCGGTGCAGCGGTGCTCGGACCCGTCCCGGCGGCGGTCGGGCTCGTCCGCGCCGCACTGCTCACCGACGCCCAGGTCGTGTACGCCAACGCCGCGGCGCTGCCCGGCGGCGGCCCGACCGCCGCGCTGCTGCGCTGGCGCACCGGACCGGAGGTCCCCGGGGCCTGACCGGCCGCGACGACGGACGGGAGGCTCGTGGCGGCGCCGCCACGAGCCTCCCGTCCGTCCACCATCCCGACACGCGACCGGCGCGGAGGTCAGTCGTGCGACCGGTCCGCCTGCGGGACGAGGGGCAGGGCCAGCACCGGCAGTGCCGCGACCAGCAGGAACGACCCCGCGAACCCGACCAGTCCGACCAGGGCGCCGATGCCCGGGCCGACGGCGCTCGCCGCGATGAACTGCCCGGTGTTCTGCGCGCCGAGGGCCCGGCCAGACCACCGGGGACCGGCGGCCTCCGCGACCGACGTGTACGCGAGCCCGTTGTCGGCCACCGTGACGCTCGTCGCCACGACGAGCACGACCGCGGCGGCCGGCAGGTGCGCCACGTCGACGAGCGCGAGGACCGCCATCACCGCCGCCGCCGAGACGGCCACGACGCGCAACGGGCCGACGCGGGAGCCGACGCGGTCGCTCCACACCCCGACCAGGATCCGACCGACCGCCCCGACGAACTGGGAGGCGCCGACCAGGAGGCCCGCGGCAGCCGTCGACCACCCGAGCGTCACGAGCCACACCAGGCCGTACGTGGACAGCGTGAACTGCGGCACCACGAGCAGGACCGACACCGCGTGGATGCGCCAGAGGAACCCCGTCGACCGGTAGGGGTTCTCGGCGGCAGGGCCGGCGGCTGCCACAGGCGGGCGAGGTGGATCGACGATCCCGAGCGCGCAGGCCACCGCGAGGACCGCGCACAGCACCACCGGCAGGACGAGGGCCGCCCGGATGCCGGACGTCTCGGCGAGCGTCGGCACCGTGACGGCCGCCAGCGTCACACCGAGCGGCTGCGACATCTGCCGGATCCCCATCGCGAGACCGCGCCGTTCCTTCGGGAACCAGCCGACGACCACCCGCCCGCTCGCCGCGTTCGTCGACGCGCTCGTCATGCCGGCCAGGAGGAACGCCACCCCGAGCAGCACCGCGTCGTGGTCGGCGATCCACGCCCCGGCGACCGCGAGGGTGGTGAGGACGAGGCCGCCCGCGATGACGATGCGCTCGCCGATGCGGTCGGTGACCGCGCCCCAGGCGATGAGCGTGAGGACCATGCCCGCGGTGGGGGCGGCGGCCAGCAGACCGGCCTGCGTGAGGGACAGCCCCTGGGCGTGCAGGTGCGGGATGAGGAGTGCGGGCGCGGTCACGACGAGCGTGCCGGCGGCCTGCGCGGCGACCCCGAGCCCGAGCATCGTCCACGCTCGGGCGGGGGTGCGGGCCACGTGGCCTCCGTCTCGGCTGGTGTACCGGAACGGTATACCAACGGGGGCGACGCCACTACGCTGGGTGCCCGTGACCGAACCGACCGACGCCGCACCCGTGTCGCAGACGGCCCAGCTCTACGACAACCTCCGCGCCGCGATCCTGACGCTCGACATCGCTCCGGGGGAGCGGATCTCGGAGCGCGGCCTCGAAGCGCGCTTCCACGCCTCGCGCACCCCGGTCCGGGCGGCGCTGTCGCGGCTCGAGCGGGAGGGGCTCATCCTGCACGAGGGCCGCTCGTGGACGGTCACGCCGATCGACCTCGGCGAGATCGCCTCGCTCGCCGAACTCCGCGGGGTGCTCGAACCCGCCGCGGCCCGGCTCGCCGTCGCCCGCGCCCAGCCGGACGCCCTCGACGCCGTCCGAGCGCACCTCGACGCCCTCCGCCCGACGCCGGACCAGCAGGCCGGCATCCGGATGGGCTCGACGTTCCACCTCGACCTCGCGGCCCTCGGCGGCAACCGGTTCATCACCGACGCCGTCGCGGACGCCCTGACCCGGCTCGAGCGCACCCGATGGATCGAGGTCCGGACGCCGGAGGCGCGCGACGCCGCGTGGCAGGAGCACAGCGACATCCTCGACGCGGTGCAGAGCGGCGACGCGGACCGTGCGGCGGAGCTCGTGGCGGCGCACGTGGCCGGCACGAACGACCGCCTGCTCGGGTTCATCGCCCAGGAGGGACGACGCCTCCGTGGTGCCGGCATGGCGATCGTCGGTGCGCCGGAGCGGGCGGGCGTCGACGCGGGAGCCGGCCGGGCCTGACGCGGCCCGCACCGGCGGCCGCGGTCACTCGACGAGCGGGTGCTCCTCCGTCCCGTCGAGCTGCGCGGTCACCCACGTCAGGTGCGGATCGGCGTCGTGGTCGAGGAGGGCCTCCCGCACCTCGGCCTCGTCGCTGGAGAGCCGGTGCGCGTCCCTGCGCCCGGACGGTGTCGACTGTGACATCTGCTCGTCCCTTCTCCGGATGGTCGGGCCAGTGTCGTCCTGCCCGCGTCCGTCCGCAAGACCCTCCGGGCGCGTCCGGAGGAACACGGGCTGCCGAGGTGGTTCGAGCGCGACGGCTTCTGGCGGCCCCCGACGCCGCCGACTTGTTCACCCGCTACACCGAGGCCGCGCTCCCGGTCGTGCAGGACGGCGTCCGGTACGTCTGCACGATCAACGAGCCGAACATCGCGGCGATGCTCGCGGGTGGTGAGGACGCCGCGAACCTCGTCGCCTACGGCCTGCCGAACCCGGACCTGGGCGTCGCCGACGCCCTGTTGGCCAGCCACCGGCGGTCGCGAGACGTGCTGTCACAGGTGTCGGGCCTCCAGTCCGGGTGGACCGTCGCGACCCAGGCGTTCCGGGCGAACGGCGACCCCGGCTCCGAGGAGATGCTCCGCGAGTACGGGTACCCGCGTGACGACTGGTACCTCGAGGCCGCTGCGGGCGACGACTTCCTCGGCGTGCAGGCCTACACCCGCACGTTCATCGGCCCCTCCGGTCCGTTGCCCGTCGCCGACGATGTCGAGACGACGCTGACCGGGTGGGAGTTCTACCCCGAGGCCTCGGCGGACGGCCTGCGGTCGGCGTGGGCGCTCTCCGGCGGTGTCCCGCTGATGATCACCGAGAACGGCATCGCCACCGCCGACGACACCCGCCGGATCGCCTCCACGCAGGGCGCCCTCGAGGGGATCCACCGCTGCATCGAGGACGGCATCCAGGTCCTCGGCTACCAGCACTGGTCGCTGCTCGACAACTACGAGTGGGCCTCCGGGTTCCGGCCGACGTTCGGGCTCGTCGCATGGGACCGGGAGACGTTCGAGCGGACGCCGAAGCCGTCGGCGCGGTGGTACGGCGGGGTGGCGCAGGCGAACGCGCTCTGGCATCCGTACAGTATCTGATATTCTGCTCGGATGTCCGATCGCTCATCCGAGTCACGTCGCCCGGCCGATGTCGATGTCGTCATCGTCCTCTTCCACAGCGATGCCCGTCTGCTCCGAACGTGCCTGCTGTCGGTCGAGCGCGCTGCAGCGTTCGCGGACGTTGTGGCTCGCGTCGTGTTCGTCGACAACGGAGGTGGCGTCCCGGACCTGGGCGAGGACCTCGCGATCCCGTTCGTGCTCGTCGGCGACGGCCGGAACGACGGTTTCGGTCGAGCGGTCAACTCGGCCTTCGCGGTCGTGGATGCGCCGCGCGCGATCCTCCTCAACCCGGACGCAGCGTTGGAGGAGGGCGCGATCGCCGCGTTCCTCCGCGCCGCCCAGGAGCAGCCCGGGTCGCTCCTCGCCGGCACGATGCTCACCACGGGCCGGATCGACCCGGACTCGGTGCTCGACTGGGACTTCAGCATCGAGCGCCGCCTCAAGCGCCGAAGTTTCGCGACGCCCGTCGATGCGAGCGGCGTCGCCGTCCGCGTCGAGAAGGCGACCGGCGGTGCGCTTTTCGCTGAGAGCAGTCGTTTCCGTGAGCTGGGGCCCTTCGATGAACAGTTCTTCCTCTACGCCGAGGATGCCGACCTGTCCCGTCGTGCCGTTCGGCAAGGAGTGGGGGTCTTCCGTGTCGCCGATGCTCGGGTGCAGCACGTCGGGAGTGCAAGCGCGCGTTCGTTCGCGGCGCTCGTCGAGTTCGCCAGGGCGGACGCCGCAATCCGTCTCACAGCCTCCCACCGGTCCCGTGTCGTGAGTCTTGCGCAGCGTGGCGAACTCCTCGTGGTCACGCTCCTCGGGATGCTCGTCGAACGTGATCCGGACCTCCGGAAGGCGCGAGCTGCCCGACTACGTGCCCTCCGTCTTTGGGGGCTGCTGTGCCGTCGACCGGGGCTCGATGCGAGCGAACTGTCGGACCTGGCGTGATGGGGAGTGCAGACGGTCACTGAACAATCGCGTGAGTGGTCGATCGACGGCGAACCAGGTCCCGATGCTGACCAGCACTGCCACCGCCGCCGCGGCGAGACCGAGGAGCCACCACGGTGTCGTGCTCGGGAGCAGTGCGGCGAGGACGGCCACCGTTGCCGGGCCCGCGATCGGGTGTGTGAGGTACAGCGCGTACGAGGCGTCACCGAGCAGGTCGACCGACGGCACGATCCGTGGAGGGATCCATCGCTCCACCAAGAGGATCACTCCCAGGGTCACCGTCGCCACGGGCAGGAGCACGATGCCGTGCGTCGGGTTGACGAGTTCGGCGCCGGTCCAGACGACGACTGCCACGATGCCCCAGGCGAGCGTGCGCGCTGACGCTGTCCGGGTCGCGACGTGGCCGAAGACCATGCCGATCACGAACAGGAGGACGTACGGGTCGGCGTGGAACTGGAACGCGGGCCACGGGTCCGTGCGGAAGGCCGATGCACAGGCGAGAGCCGTCATGGTCGGCGCGACGACGGTCAAGGGAGTGCGACGTGCCGCGAGCGCGAGGGCGACGATGCCGTAGAAGAACAACTCGAAGGACAGCGTCCACATGACCGTGTAGAGCGGCTGGACCAGACCGTCACCACCCCGCGCGGGCAGGAAGAGGTACGACGCGAGGACGTACCAGCCGTCCGGACGGAAGCGCTCGAGGACGTCGGGGGCGAGCAGTCCGGTGACGACTTTGAGTGTCAGGACGAGCCAGGCCAAGGGGACGATGCGCGCCAGTCGTCGGTAGGCGAACCGCCTTGCTCCGTTTGGGCGGACGTGCTGCGTGGTGAGCACGGCCACGAAACCACTGATGGCGAAGAAGACCGCGACACCGAGCTGGCCGGTGGGCAAGGAGGGCGCTGTGAGTCCGCCGCGGTCCCGGATGTACGACGGGACGTGCGAGAAGACGACCAGCAGCGCAGCGATGAACCGGATCGCTTGCACGCCTGTGAAGTGGGGCCGCGGGAGGTGGGGCGGAGAATGCACGGTGGCATCATGCACGGAATCCGTTTCCGGCACTGTACATGTTGTATTTCTGGTGGATTAGTGCACTGTCGTCCTCCGAGCCCGCGAGGCCGGTCCCTCCTCGACGGGCGGCGAAGTGGATGCCGGTGGCGATGAGGACCCAGAGCAGCGGCGTTGCGAGGTCCGGAGCGGACACGGCCTTGGCAACGAGGAGGCCGAGGAGCGCTGCGGCCACCGGTGTTGCGGCGACCGTCCGTGCTGACCGGAAGAGCAGCGTGAGGGTGGCTGCCCCGAAGGTCATCACGCCGACGACGCCGGTCGTCGCGAAGAGTGTGACCAAGAACGACGAAGACCGGTCGCTGCCGAGCCCGGCGCCCATCCCGCGTGTCTCGACGAGTACCCGGTAGCCGAGCTCGTCCGCAGCGGTGCGGGAGTCGAAGGACTGGCTTCCGACCTTCTCCTCCACGATCTGCATGATCGAGTCGACGATCTGCGTGCCGGACGCAACGGAGGCGAAGGCGATCGTGAGGAACGCGACGGTGAACGCTCCGGCGTGCCGACCGCCGGACGCCACGAACCTCGCGACGAACGACCCTCCGAGCGCCACGGCCACGATGCACCCGGCTGCCACCGCGGTCCCGGAAGCAGACGCCAGGAGGTTCCCGGCAGCGACGGTGAAGAGGGTACCGGAGGTGATCCGCGTTCGAGCGTCATCCGCTCTGGCGGTCCCGACGGCTGCGAAGGCGACGATCGCGAGCGAGAAGGCGGCGAGTTCGCTCGGTTCCGCGAACACCCCGCGGAGACGAGCGTCGCCGACGCCGGAGTAATCGACGGGCAGCGTGTCGAAGAGCCAGGCAGTCCGGTCGAGGCCTGCCGTACGCAGGAGTCCTCGGGCCGCGCTGAGGCCTGAGCCGGTCCACGCGGCGACGAGCAGCGCGATGGGAGCCGTGCCCGTCCGCCACAGGAACCGAGCCGCCACGACGGACGCCAGCAGGTAGGCGACCTGCGAAGCGTTCCCGATCGAGTACTGCAGCGCCGACGGAGCGTGCACTTGAGCGTCGATGCCCTTCCCTGGCGTGAGGACCGCGATGCCTGCGAAGGTCCACGGGCCGATCGCCGTGACGACGAGCGCCCAGCACACGAAGGTGACGAGCAGTGAGACGGCAGGGTCCTGGAGTCGTGCTCCTCGTCGCGGTGCCGGCGTGCAGCCGACGACTGCCGCCACCACGACGAAGACGGACAGCGTCGCAGGCCCCACGGCGAGCCCCGCCGAAGCCGGAACACCGGCACCGAAGCCGAGCGCGGCCGCCGGGAGGGCCGGTCTCCTGAGCGCGACACCGCACAGCGTCAGGGCGATCGCGAGCGCGCCGAGCAACGTCATGGTTCTCCTACCGAGTGATATGTCGTACACTGTAACATCACATCTGGATGGAATCCGAGGAGACCCATGACACTCGCCCAGTTCTTCGCCGTCGTCCGACGCCGTCGATGGTGGATCGTCCTCACCGTCGGCATCGGCATCGGTTCCGGGGTCGTCGTCTCAGCGCTCCAGGTGCCGCAGTTCCGCGCAGAGTCCTCGGTCTTCGTCTCGGTCGGCGGCGCGACCGTCACGGACCTGACGCAGGGCGGGACCTTCTCGGAGGCCCGCGTCGCCTCCTACGTCCAGTTGGCCCAGTCGCCCCGTGTCCTCTCCGCGGCTGCACACCGAGCGGGCGTCCGCGGCGACGTCGCAGTGCTCCGGTCGAAGGTCCAGGCCGAAGCGGTCAGCGACACGGTCATCCTCTCGATCTCCGCGACCGACACCGACCAGGCCAAGGCTGCTTCGCTCGCCAACGCGGTCGCACACGAACTCGTCGAAGCAGTCGCCGGGATCGAACGGACCGATGACCACGGTCGTCCACTCGTCGAGCTCAGCGTCTTCCAGCAGGCGCAGGAGCCGTCACGGCCGATCTCCCCGCGGCCGGCCGTCAACGCGGTCCTCGGAGTCATCGGCGGTCTCGGCTCGGGGATCGCGATCGCCCTGGTGCTCGAGACGGTCGACACCAAGTTGCGCTCCGTCGAGGCCCTCCGCCAGATCGGGAAGCGGAGTGTCCTGGCCGAGATCCCGGTCGACCCGCAAGCGGCGACCTCGCCCCTCATCGACGTCGACAACCGGTACTCCGAGCGCGCCGAGCAATTCCGTCAGCTCAGGACGCACCTCACGTTCACCAACGTCGACGGTGGCAGCCAGGCGATCGTGGTGACGAGCGCCCTCCCGGGCGAGGGCAAGTCGTCGACCGCCGTGAACCTCTCGCTGATGCTCGCACAGAGCGGCCATCGGGTCGTGTTGGTCGACGCGGACCTCCGGCGTCCCTCGACGGGCGACTACCTCGGGCTCGAGAGCGGCGTCGGTCTGTCGACGGTCCTGACGCACCAGGTCGAGCTCGCTGACGCACTCCAGCGCCACGGGGCCGACGAGCTCCACGTGCTCGCCTCCGGGCGGGTCCCGCCGAACCCGAGTGAGCTCCTGGAGTCCCGGACGATGGAGGTGCTCATCGCCGATCTGCACCAGCACTTCGACTACGTCATCATCGACGCGCCTCCGGTCCTCCCGGTCACTGATCCCACGGTCCTCGCGACGCGCGTCAACGGAGTCCTCTTCGTCGCGTCGGTCGACGGCCGTGTCACCAGTCACGCCGTGCAGAGCGCACTCGGTCGGCTCGACGCGGTGGGTGCGCGTGTCGTCGGCACCGTCGCGAACCGGGTCCGGCTCGGGCGGAAGACGGCGCAGTACTACGGCTACCAGCCGACGGCTCCGAGGAGTGAGCGCCCTCGCCGCAGCCGGAAGGCAGTACGCGCGCGGATGGCTGAGCAGTGAGCCCGCCGTTCCACGTCCTCCTCGTGTGCGAGGGGAACGTGTGCCGATCGCCATGGGCAGAGATCACCTTCCGCAGCGCCTGGGGCGTGACCACCGACGCCGACCTCGTCGCGATGAGCGCAGGGACACATGCGCTCCGGGGCCACCGGGCGCATCCGCTACTCGAGTCGCTCTGTGCGCGCGATGAGGAACGCCGCCAGGTCGAGCGGCACCGCTCGCGGCGGGTCGATGCCCGGCTGCTCCGGGAACAGGACCTCGTGCTGGTGATGGAGCGGAGGCTGCGAGCCGACCTGCTGGATTCCTGGCCAGCTGCGCTCCACCGCACCTTCATCATCGGCGAGGTCGACCGCCTGGTGCGACTCGGGCCGCCGACCGTCGAGGAGCACGGGCTCCCGTTGACCGAAGTCCTCGCCCGACGCCGCCGTCCGCAGGACTCCAGCGCTGGCGACGACGTCGACGACCCGGTCCGGGGCACCGCAGAGGACTTCCACCACATGGGGGACCGGATCGGACGGATGACACGGACGATCGTGCCCTTCGTCGCCGACGTCATGGCCGCAGACACCACGAGGAGGGACCGCTGATGAGCGGCAACGGGATCATCGTCCACGAATGGATCGAACGCGTCGGCGGGGCCGAACGCGTCGTCGACGAGTTCGCGGACCTCCATCCTGACGCGGACATCCTGACACTGTGGAACGACCACCCGCAGCGGTACGGACCGGACCGTGTCCACGAAACCGTCCTCGCGCGTCTCCCGGAGCGGGGCCGGAAGGTCGTGTCGCTGCCCGCGATGTCGGCGGTGTGGCGAACCGCACCGAAGCGGCTCGGACAACGCGACTGGGCGCTCGTCAGCTCCCACCTCTTCGCGCACCACGTCCGGGTCCCTGGTGTCGCCCCGGAGCGGCTGTTCGTCTACGCGCACACCCCGGCCCGCTACATCTGGGAGTCCGGGCTCGACGACCGGGGACGCTCCCTGCCCGTCCGAGCGTGCGCACCGTTCTTCCGCTGGCTCGACCGCCGGAACGGGGCCACCCTCCAGCGTCTCGCCGTACCGAGTGCGTTCGTCCGGCGGCGAGTGGAGCGCACCTGGGGCGTGGGGGCCGAGGTGATCCATCCGCCGGTCGACCTGGCGCGGGTGCGGAACGGCGCTCGACGCTCCGCCGACCTCGACCCTCGAGAACAGGACGTCCTCGCCTCGCTGCCCCAGGACTTCGTATTGGCCGCGTCGCGGTTCGTCCCGTACAAGCGGATCGACGTCGCGATCACCGCCGGGGCCGCGACCGGACGCCCGGTGGTGATCGCCGGCTGTGGCCCGGACGAAGGGCGCCTGCGGGCGCTCGCGGCCGGATCGGGTGCAGACGTCCGCTTCGTCATCGCGCCCTCCGACGACCTGCTCGCATGTCTCCTCGACCGGGCCGCGGTGTTCGTGTTCCCTGCCGTCGAGGACTTCGGCATCGTGCCGATCGAAGCGCTCGCGGTCGGCACGCCGGTCGTCGTCGCCGATCAGGGCGGCACGCGCGAGTCCGTCTCCGCCCGGAGCGGCATCCGCATCCCCGACCACGAGCCGTCGACCCTCCGCGATGCCGTCGCACGGGCCGTCCGTCTCGACCCCGCCACATGTCGTCGCGATGCCGAGTTCTTCGACAGCGCGCGCTTCCGGAGTGAGATCACTGCGTGGATGGCGGCATGACCGCAACCCGGACACTCGGGTCGGTCCTGGGGGCAGCCACAGTGCGTCCGCCGGTCGCCTTCCTCACCCATTCTGCGCAGCTCTCGGGGTGCGAGCTCTTCCTGCTGCGCGTCACGAGCGCGATGACATCGGTGCACCCGGTCGTCATCCTCGGGGAACACGGCCCCCTCGAGCGTGCCCTCGGCGAAGCCGGCGTCGAACACCACGTGATCCCCCTGCCGATGGCGACGCGCGCGCACAGTGTCCGGTCCCGCGCCCTCTCGACGGCGACCCTGCACAAGGTGACAGGGGTCGTGACCGTTGCACGTGCGGTCGCGGAACTCTGCCGTCGACGCGGCATCCGGCTCGTGACGACGCATTCGGCGAAGGCCCATGTCTACGGCGGTATCGCCGCTCGGCTCGCCTGTTCCCGTTCCGTCGCGCACCTGCACAGCGTCATCGGAGCCAACACGGGGCGGCGTGTGAACGACGTCCTCCTGCGTCTGGTCGTGAGAGCCCTCCCCGAGGCTGTGCTCGCGAACTCCCGGACGACGGCAGCGAGCATCGGACGGTGCCGCATCCCGGTCGCGGTGGTGGGCTGCCCGGTCGATGTCCCGGCTGTCGCCCCCGAGGAGCCGGAGGACCGCGTGGTCGCCGTGATCGGACGACTCGCAGAACTCAAGGGACAGGATGTCGTGCTCCGGGCCTTCGCAGAGGCGCTCGAGTCTGGTCTGAGCCCAGCCGTGCGCCTGCGTGTGGTCGGTGACGCGCTGTTCGAGCAGGACAAGGAGTTCGCTCGATCGCTGCCGACGCTCGCGGCCGACCTCGGGATCCACGACGCCGTGGAGTTCGTCGGACACAGCACCGACGTGCAGGCGGAGATCGCACGAGCAACGGTGGTCGTGCACGGAAGCCGGCGTGCCGAGGGGTTCGGCCAGGTGGTCGTGGAGGCCATGGCGATGGGCCGAGCGGTCGTCACGACCGACGCCGGCGGACCCGCCGAGGTCGTCGACGACGGCCAGGACGGGGTGGTGGTGCCAGCGGACGACGTCTCGGCGATGGCACGTGCCCTGTGCGACCTGCTCACGGACGACGAACGGCGAGTGGCACTCGTCAGCCGGGCTCGCCGCAGGGCTGAGCGGTACGCTCTGCCCGCGGTCGTCGATGAGCTCGAGCGGGTCCTGCTCGACCACGTGCGGTGACGACGTGAGGCGGCGTCGTTCGTGAGGGCGCGCCTCCCGTCGTCGTCACGCCATCCGCAGGCCGGCCCCTGACGGAGCGCCGTTCGCTCCTCACGCCCGTCGTCGCGCCACGCGTCCGCGCGCCCGAGGGGTCCTGCCGGGGCGCGCTGGGGTCAGCGGAGTCGACGCCGGATTGCTCGACGTGCCAGGTGCCGGGTCGTGGGCATCGCGGTCATGCCCGCGCACCACACGATCGCCGCGGCGCCGACGACGAGGACGAGTTGCCGGGACCCGATCGGGAGGACGTGTCGGGCTGCTGCGGCTGTCACGGCGCATGCCAGTGCGAGGACTGCGGGGAACCAGACGGCGCTGCAGAGGTCACGTGCCCTCACCGGGGTCGATCGGGCGATGACCAGGAACCCCGGCACCGTCACGAGGACGGTCGCCGCTGACACGGCGAGGACCATCGCCTGGAATCCAGCGGTGGAGAACGCGAGGAACGCCACCACGGTCAGCGGCCGACTGATCCACAACTCCCACCGGGCCTGCCTCCCGGCAGCGCCGTCAGCGAGGGCGAGGAAGACCGTGACCGTGGCCACGACGAGGGCGAAGGCGGCGGGCAGCATCGCGAGGAACACCGGGACCGTGCCGATCCAAGCGTGGCCGAATACCAGGTCGATGAGTGGCGTGCTCACGACGCCGAGGACCGCGAAGACCGGCCAGAGCGCGCCGCATGCGAGGCGCAGGATCGCGGTGAAGGTGTGTCGGAACCGATCCGGGTCGGATCGGAGCCGGGCCAGGACCGGGACGGCAACGCGACGCATTGGACCACTGACCTGTTCGAGCGGGAGGAGCACGAGCTGGCTGGCCTGGACGTAGAAGCCGGCGGACGCCTGCCCGAAGACGAGTGCGACGAAGACCCGGTCGAGGCTGCGGGCGATCCACTCGAGTGTTTGTGTGAGGGACGCGTTGCCGGCGAACGCCAGCTCGCGCCGGAGCGCACGGAGTGGGAGGCGGGGGCCTGGTCGCCAGGGACAGAGGAGTGCGACCGCGAGTCGGAGCGTCAGTGCGTAGGAGGTCGCCTGCAGCAGGAGGGCCAGGGCGCCACCCCCGGCGGCGGCGAGGGCGACGGCGCCGGTGCACGAGACCACAGCCGCCGCCACCTCCGCCGCTCCGATCGCTCCGAAGCGCAGGTTGCGGCCGAGGACCGCGGTTGGCACGGCTCCTGATCCTGCAGTGAGGAACACGACGGCCATCGCGAGCGCCCCGGCGCCGCCGCCAGGGAGGGCGCTCGCCAGCGGCAGCGCGGCGACGAGGCACCAGAGTGCTCCGATCATCGCGCCGGCCAGCCTGCTGATCGAGTGCAGCGTGCTGGCGGCGGCTGCTGAGAGTTCGGTGTCGTGAGCGATGAGCCAGGTGACGCCACCGGAGCGGATCACCTCGGCGCCGGTGACGGCGACGAGCAGGGTCGCTGCGGAACCGTACTGGTCTGGGCCGATCGTCCTCGCGATCACGACCATCGAGCTCATCTGGATCACGAAGCGCACCCATGACGCCGCTGCGGACGTCATTCCGCCGACCGATGCCGCGGCGGCGAGGCCGCGGCCGTCCTGCCAGTCGACTTCGATCGTCCGGGTCGAGGTCGTCATGGGTGCGCTCCGTGGGACGTCGTCAGTGGTTGACGATGTTCGACGTGCCCTTGTCGCGCACGGTCGGCTTCGACGGGGTCGTGATGCGGTTGCCGTCGCCGTTGATGACGAGCTTCGCGAGTGAGGCCGCGTCGATGCCGTTGATGGCTCCGTTGACGGTGAGTAGTTCGGTCTTGCCGAGGTGGACGACGGCGTTGCTGCTGTCGATCACGACCGAAGTGCAATCAGGAACGCTGACTTCCTTGTTGTTCTGACCCTCAACGTGCGCGGTGCCGTCCTCGCAGGGGATGTCGGCCTGTTCCAGCGGCGGGCCGGTGACCTCGGAGGTCGGGTTCGGTGTTCGCTCTGCACGGGCCAACGCCGATGCCGATGCCGATGCCGATGTCGACGCCGACGCCGTTGCACCGTCGACCGGTGCGTTGCCCGCGCAGCCGACGAGAGTCGAGCATGCGACGACGGTCAGGAGCGATGCGACGAAATGCTTCCGCATGAGGTTCCTTTCGTTGGGATATATAATATAATACATGACAGGCGAAAGGGGCACCTCGGTGAGGTGCCCCTTCCGTTGTGCGAGCCGGGTCAGCGGGTGATCTCGACGGAGGTCGCAGTCAGCTTGACCTTGCCGCCCTTCGTCATCTGGCTGGCCCAGAACTGGTAGGGCCCGGCCGGGAGATCGAGCGATGCGGTGAGCGACCAGTTGTTGTCAGCGGCGGCGGTGGCGGAACCGAACAGCGAGTCGTTCGCGAAGTCGGTTCCGGTCACCGTCACCGTCGAGCCGGCTGTTGCCGTCCCGGTGAACGTCATCGAGCCGCTCCCTGCAACGGTCGGACCGGTCGGACTCGTGATCGCGACGGCTCCCTCATCGCCGTAGTCGAGGGAGACAGCGGTGTTGTCGGACTCGGTGCCGTCGATGGTCTGGGTGACGGTGAAGTCCTGCTTGCCGTACCCGACCTTCGACGGGTCGATGGGCAGGTCGAACGCCGTGCCCGTGACCTTCTGGGACGCGATGACCTTCTCGCCCTGCTTGATCGTCACCGTGGCGCCACTCGTGATGCCGTCACCCTTGATGTGCGCCCATGCGGCGACGTCCTGCGGGAAGTAGCCCTCGACGCTGGTCGGCGCGCCGGGCTTGTTGTCCGCCTCGAGCGTCGTGGTGGTCGTGCCCTCGGCGCGGTAGTCGCCCTTCGAGCTGTCGCCGGCGTAGACGAAGCCGAGCTCGTCCGTTCCCGCGGCGGCGTCGGCCGGGGTGTCGACCTTGACGGTGTAGCGGTACTCCTGGCCGGCGGGGAGCTCGGTCGCGCCGCTGTCGACGTCGAAGGTGAGCTTCTTGCCGCCGTCGGACAGGTTGCCGTTCTTCAGGTCGAGGGCCGTGTTCGGCGTCCACGAGCCGGTGTCGCCGGTGCGGACCTCGGCGGCGACGTTCGTCTGGCCGTCCGCGAAGGTGGTGCCGGCCGGAGCGGCCAGCTCGACCTTGCCCTGCATCTCAGCGCGGGCTTCCTTGTTCTCCACCGAGAACGGGACGTCGGTCGTGCCGCCACGCTCGAGGTCGACCGGGCCGTTCTGCTTCGGGACGACGGTGCCACCTTCGACGATCGTGACCTCGAGGTCCTGCGAGTCGTGCTCCTCGCCGTCGATCTTCTGCACGACGTGCAGGGTGTTCGGCCCTGCCTTGAGCCCCTCAACGGTCAGCTCCCACTTGCCTTCGGCGTCAACGGGAGTCGAGGTAGTTCCCACCCAGACCGTCGCACCCGGCGTAGCCGTCCCACTGACGGCAGCTTTCCCGCGAACATTATCCACCTTAGCAACGAGCGCTTGAAGGTCATTGAACCCGGACAAATCACTGGGGAGATCGATCAGTGGATTCGTGGCAGGCTCCTTCGAAACGAGCGTCGCGTATACATGCTGGCCGTGAGAGTCCACCACGCTTTCGGCGTGTCCCGCGAACCACACGGCATCCGCATATGCGCTACCGTACCCCGTGTTCAACCGCGCGCGAAGTTTCCCTTTGTCAAGAGTCCATTCGCGGACTTCGTTCGGGTAGGTTGTCCATTGTGAGCCTTTGCAGGAACGAATAGCGACGAAAGGACCCTTCAATGTTGAGGAAGAAACCGCTGCTTGCAAGCACATGTCCATGCTCGTTGCGGGATGCAGTCTCCAGTAACTGTGTCCATCGCTGGCGCTCTCTTGGAATTCTGCTCGGAACGCGCTTGCGTTTGATTTTGCTTCATCGAGCGTTGACGCCTTGTCTAGGTACTCGGTCCCGCTCCGGAAAAACCAATAGTCGTTTGACTCCTTCCAAACCATCTTGAAGGCGGTACCGAGTTCACCCGGCTCCGGTGCGTAATCAGCCGCAACTGCTCGGGTGCCGTCAGTGATTGCGCCAGCGAGGAAAGAGAGAGCAACGCCGGTCGCGACGGCCCTCCGGAGGAATGACTTCATGTGAAGAGATGTCTTTCGGATCGAGGCCACGCACGCGGGATCACGCCGGGCACTGGTCATAGGACATAAGAAATATCAGGCATCAGCCTGAAGACCTTCCGAGCGCGATGCCTACGCGAACCTGCGTCCGACCGACGCAACTTCCGCGCCCAGGACTTGACGCGCCTCCCGTCCTGAGTAAACTTGAGCCCATCGGACGCAAGTCCAACCCCTTACCCCTACACGAGGAGTCAACACATGGGACGTGCAGTAGGCATCGACCTCGGAACCACCAACTCCGTCGTCTCCGTACTCGAAGGTGGCGAGCCCACCGTCATCGCCAACGCCGAGGGGCTCCGCACGACGCCCTCGATCGTGGCGTTCACGAAGGACGGCGAGGTGCTCGTCGGCGAGACCGCGAAGCGCCAGGCCGTCACCAACGTCGACCGCACCATCGCGAGCGTGAAGCGCCACATCGGTACCGACTGGAAGGTCGACATCGACGGCAAGAGCTACACGCCGCAGGAGATCTCGGCCCGCACCCTCGGCAAGCTCAAGCGCGACGCCGAGCAGTACCTCGGCGAGGACGTGACCGACGCGGTCATCACCGTCCCGGCGTACTTCAACGACGCCGAGCGTCAGGCCACCAAGGACGCCGGTGAGATCGCCGGCCTCAACGTCCTCCGCATCATCAACGAGCCGACCGCTGCGGCGCTCGCGTACGGCCTCGACAAGGGCAAGGAAGACGAGCTCATCCTGGTCTTCGACCTCGGTGGCGGCACGTTCGACGTCTCCCTGCTCGAGGTGGGCAAGGACGAGGACTTCTCCACGATCCAGGTCCGCGCGACCTCGGGTGACAACCGCCTCGGCGGCGACGACTGGGACCAGCGCATCGTCGACCACCTCGTCAAGAAGTTCAAGGACGAGCACGGCGTCGACCTGTCGACCGACAAGATCGCGAAGCAGCGCCTCAAGGAGGCCGCCGAGCAGGCGAAGAAGGAGCTGTCGAGCCAGCTCAGCGCGAGCATCCAGCTCCCGTACCTGACGCTCACCGCCGACGGCCCGCTCAACCTCGACGAGACCATCTCGCGCGCGCAGTTCGAGCAGATGACCTCGGACCTGCTCGACCGCACGAAGAAGCCGTTCAACGACGTCATCAAGGAAGCGGGCGTGTCGGTCAACGACATCGCGCACGTCGTCCTCGTCGGTGGTTCGACCCGCATGCCCGCCGTGGCCGAGGTCGTCAAGTCGCTGACCGGTGGCAAGTCGCCGAACCAGGGCGTCAACCCGGACGAGGTCGTCGCCGTCGGTGCCGCCCTGCAGGCCGGTGTCTTGAAGGGCGAGCGCAAGGACGTCCTGCTCATCGACGTCACGCCGCTCTCGCTCGGCATCGAGACCAAGGGCGGCCTGATGACGAAGCTCATCGACCGCAACACCGCGATCCCGACCAAGCGCAGCGAGACCTTCACGACCGCCGACTCGAACCAGCCGTCGGTCGCGATCCAGGTCTTCCAGGGTGAGCGCGAGTTCACCCGCGACAACAAGCCGCTCGGCACCTTCGAGCTCACCGGCATCGCGCCGGCCCCGGCGGGCATCCCGCAGATCGAGGTCACGTTCGACATCGACGCCAACGGCATCGTGCACGTGTCCGCGAAGGACAAGGGCACCGGCAAGGAGCAGTCGATGGTCATCTCCGGCGGCTCGTCGCTGCCGAAGGAGGACATCGAGCGCATGGTCCGCGAAGCCGAGGAGCACGCGGCCGAGGACAAGGCCCGCCGCGAGGCGAGCGAGCGTCGCAACCAGGCCGAGCAGCTCGTCTACTCGATCGAGAAGCTCATCAAGGAGAACGACGACAAGCTCCCTGCGGACGTCAAGTCCGAGGTCCAGGGCGACGTCGACGGCCTCAAGTCCGCGCTCGCGGGTGACGACGACGAGGCCGTGAAGACCGCGTTCGACAAGCTCAACGAGTCGCAGGGCAAGCTCGGACAGGCGATCTACGCGCAGAGCAAGGCAGCCGACGCCGCCGGTGATGCGGGTGCGGGCGCCGGTGCCGAGGGCCAGACCACCGGTGACGACGAGGACATCGTCGACGCCGAGGTCGTGGACGACGACGACAACGACAAGAAGTAGGACACATGACCACCAGCAACGAGAACCCGCAGGACCCGCAGCACGACGGCGCCGACCTGCCTGGAGGCTCGGCTGACGGTGGGCAGACCGGTTCCGGCCCGGCGGATGGTTCCGCCGGGCCCGCCGGGTCCGCCCCCCAGGGTGGGCAGGCACAGGGCGGCCAGGCACAGGGCGGACGGGCGCAGGGCAACCCGGCCGAGGGCTCCGAGGACGGCGCGACGGCTGACGTCGACGGCACCGAGGACCTCATCGAGGCCGAGGGTCCGGACGTCGAGGTGTCGACGGACGCCCCGCCGGCGAACGACCTGAGCCCCGAGGACGAGGCGCTCCTGGCCGACGCAGCGACCGGCATCGCCGAGGACCGGCTCTCGCCGTCCGACCGCGACCTCGTCGGCGAGATGCGGACGGACATGCTCCGCGCCCAGGCCGAGCTCGTGAACTTCCGGAAGCGCGTCGAGCGTGACCGGGACGCCAACCGCGAAGCCGTCATCGCCGAGGTCGTGCGTGCACTGCTTCCGGCCCTCGACGACCTGAACCGCGCCGAGTCCCACGGCGACCTCGCCGAGGGACCGATGCAGGTCATCGCCCAGAAGCTCCGCAGCGGGTTCGACAAGTTCAAGCTCGTGCAGATCGGCGAGAAGGGCGAGACCTTCGACCCCAACGTGCACGAGGCGATCGTCCAGCTGCCCACGCCGGGAGCGACCGGCCAGACCGTGGCGGACGTCGTGGAGCCGGGCTACAAGCTCGGTGACCGCGTGCTCCGTGCGGCCAAGGTCGCCGTGGCGGTGCCGGCCTGAGGGTCGGCGACGGTGGAAGGGAGGTGAGCCGTGGCCAGTCAGGACTGGTTCGACAAGGACTTCTACGCAGTGCTCGGGGTGTCGAAGGACGCCTCCGAGGCTGACCTGAAGAAGACGTACCGGAAGCTCGCGCGGCAGTACCACCCGGACTCCAACCCGGGTGACGCTGCTGCCGAGTCGAAGTTCAAGGAAATCAGCGAGGCGTACTCGGTGCTCTCCGACAAGGAGCAGCGCAAGGAGTACGACCAGGTCCGCGCGATGGGCTCCGGCGCTCGCTTCACCTCGGGTGGTGCGGGCGGCCAGGGCGGCTTCGAGGACGTCTTCGGCGGCATGTTCGGCGGAGGCGGAGGCGGCGGACAGCGCGTCCGGTTCGGCCAGGGCGGTGCCGGTGGCGCCGGCGGGTTCGAGGACATCCTCGGCGGCATGTTCGGCGGAGGTGGCTTCGGCCAGAACTCCGGCGGCTTCCGGGGCTTCGGCGGGCCGACGAAGGGGCGTGACGTCACCGCGACGACCACGCTCGACTTCGCCACCGCGATCACCGGGGACACCGTCAAGCTCGCGCAGGGCAACGGCCGCCCAGTGAACGTCCGCATCCCCGCGGGCGTCGCCGACGGCCAGAAGATCCGGCTGCGTGGTCGGGGCGAACAGAGCCCCGACGGCGGCGAGGCCGGCGACCTCGTGGTCACCGTCTCGGTCCGCAAGCACCCGGTGTTCGAGCGCGACGGGCAGAACCTCCGCGTGGACGTGCCCGTGACGTTCGTCGAGGCGGCGCTCGGCGCCACGATCCAGGTGCCCACACTCGGCGGCGAACCCGTCAAGCTGCGGGTCGCCCCGGGGACACCCTCGGGCCGGGTCCTCCGGGTCAAGGGCCGGGGCGTCCCGGGCAAGAACGGCACCGGTGACCTGCTCGCCACCCTCCAGGTCGCCGTTCCGTCCCACCTCTCCGACAAGGCCCGCGCGGCGCTCGACGCCCTCGCGGACGCCCTGCCGGACGAGGACCCCCGCGAGGACCTCCTCGCGAAGGCGCGCGGCTGACCGCGCACCGAACCGCACTGCACGACCGGCCTGGAGGCTCGGCGCGGCTCCGTCAGGGACCCGCGCCGAGCCTCCAGGCCGGCAGGGTGGGCGCGCCGCCGGCGCGTCCCGTCACAACCGGTGGTGCGGGCACAGACTGGTCCCGCACCACGCGCACGACGGAAGGAGCGCTCGATGACCGAGATGGACGAGAACTCGCCCGTCTTCGCGATCGCGGTCGCGGCGGAACTCGCCGAGATGCACCCGCAGACCCTGCGGCAGTACGACCGGCTCGGCCTCGTCGTGCCCGGGCGCACCCGTGGCGGGTCGCGGCGGTACTCGATGCGCGACATCGCCCAGCTCCGCGAGATCGCGCGGCTCGGGTCCGAGGGTGTGTCCCTCGAGGGGATCCGGCGGGTGCTCGACCTCGAGAACGAGAACGCACAGCTGCGCACCCGTGTCCGGGAGCTCGAACGCGCACTCGCCGACCAGCTCATCAGCCGTCCGGGTGCACGGGTGTTCGCCGCGACGACGACCGGCGCCGCGGTGCCCCTGCGTGCCGGCATGCGGCCGCAGCGCAACACCGCGGTCGTACTCTACCGACCGCAGCGCTGAGTGGAATACCACATGTGCATCACGAAGTGATCGTCTCTACTTTGTGCCCTGGCTCGCCCGAGCCACGACACGAGGAGGGGATCCATGGGGATCAAGACCATCGCGATGGGCGTCACAGCGGTCATCGTCTCCGCCCTGATGGGTGCTGGGCCGGCGGCGGCAGCGGCTGCGCCGGAAGCGCCGCCCGGCTCGACGAGGACGATCGCGAACAAACCGACCGGCGTCGGCCTCATCCCGGTCGACGACCGGACCTACCAGGTGACCGGACAGCCGCATTGCGGTCTGTTCGACAGCACCTGCCAGATCCACGTGGGCAACGTCGGGGGTGACTACCACTGGGACGGTGGCACATCGACCGCGACCTTCGCCGGCTGGCGGTACGGGGAGACCAGGACACCGCAGTTCTGGACGTACGCATGCGCGCTCTGGTGCGCGAACTCGGCGAAGGTGAACGGGACACCGGTCACGCGGCCGTACCCGAAGCGACCGATCGCCGCGGAGGTGGCATCCCAGAGCGATGCCGGCCGGAGCGCGTACATCACGGGGACGGCGTCCGGGAAGGCGAGCATCCGCCTGAACGGGCGACAGGTCGCGACGGCGAGCGACGCCGGGACGGGGACCTGGGCGACGACGGTCACAGGGCTCTCCGTCGGACAGAACACGTTGGTGTTCCAGCAGTACGTCGACGGGCAGTACCGTGACCAGACCTCGGTGACCGTCACGATCACGGAGCCGAGCAAGCCGGGGCGGATCATCGGGAACGACGACACGGCGGAGCTGCAGCGCGGGGAGACCACCACCGTCTACGCCCGCTACACCGCCCAGTCGGCGTTCACCACCCCGACCGGCACGCTGGTGCTCACGGCACCCGAGGGCACCACGTTCGCCACCGGTCAGGACCACCAGCGCGGGCAGTACCTCGACGGGTCGACCTGGCGCGAGTTCGGCGGGGACTCGCTCGTGAGCGGGGTGCGATCCGCCGACGGGCACACGTACTCGTTCACGCTCGGCAACAGGAACTGGGACGTCGCCGCGGGGCAGCAGTTCCGCTTCGCGATGCAGGTGGAGACCCCGGTGGGCATCACGAGCACGACGGGTGCGCTGACGGGAGCCCTCACCGGGTCGGTCGCGGCCGGGTCGTTCGACACCACCGCCACGGTCACGACCACCGTGATGGGGGACGCCTTCACCGCGGCGGCGACGTTCCCGGGCGACATCACGAAACCGGTGGTCGTCGCCGGGAGGGGGCAGCCCGGGGCGCAGGTCGAGGTCCGGGACGGTGATCGCGTCCTCGCGTCGACGACCGTCGGGCAGGACGGTAATTGGTCGGTCACGGTCGCGGCGCCCGACCGCGGAGGCGTGCTCGCGGTCCGCGCCGTGCAACGCGTGCAGGGCCAGGACACAGACGCCGTCGGCGTCGACCTCGATTACGGCACGGCGGTCCGGATCACCTCCCCGGGTGACGGCTACCACACCAACCCGGTCTTCTCGAGGGTGCGGATCGTCGGTGTCGCCGAGCCCGGAAGCGTCGTGCGGGTGGGTGAGCGCGGCGGAGCTCCGGACGGTCTCGGCCGCGTCGACGTCGGCGCGGAGGGACGCTGGGCGGTCACCACGCCCGCGCTGGGTGTCGGTGAGCACGTCGTCGTCGCGACGGCGACCTCGAAGGGCGCCAACACGACGAGCTCGAGCGTCCGGGTCATCGTCGACGACGAATGAACGGAACGGGGCGGGTCCGACGGGACCCGCCCCGTTCCCGGCGACCCCGCTGGCTCGGCGTCGTGCCGACACAGTGAGGGGCGGCCCGGTCGACTGGGCTCGCGCCACTCTGTGCGCTCGCCGCCGAGTGGTGTGACGCTGCTCGTCAGGTCCCCGGTGGCGGATCCGAGAGCGCGCGCTGCGTGCTCGGTGCCGAGCTGCAGGACCGGACCGGATCCGGCCGCTCGGAGGACGGGGTGCATCGGTCGCTCACCACGCGATGAGCCCGGACGGTGCGGATGACCTGACGGATGCACTCCTGGCACACGTCAGCGCCCCGTGCGTCCTCGTACCGGGTCGTCGTCGTCGAAGTCCCGTGTGTCTGGGCGGTCTGGATCCGGCAGGAGGTGCACCGCCCAGGTCGCACGCTCGGCCAGTCGTCCGTCGCGGCCGTCCACAGCGATCCGCAGCGCCACGACACCGTTGCGGATGTGTTCCCACGGCAAGGTCTCGTGGAGTCGGTCGTTCCGCAGGCGGAAGGTCAGGCCGTCCAGCGTGCCCCCCAGTGCCGCCGAGAGCATCGGGTTCCCGCACTCGTTGATGAACGTCCGGTAGACCGGGGTCGCGGCCGCCGCAGTGGCCATCCAGCCCGGCTCCTGCATGCAGTCGAGCAGGATGCCGAGGCGCCGGAAGAGGGAGGCGCGTGTGCGGTCACGCAGCGTGGGAACGGCCATACGCACGACGCCGCCGAACAGGAGGCCCAGCGCCTGGAGCGCAGGCAGGACGTCCTCGTCCCGTGGCTGCGCGACCCGGGTGTACCGGTTGGCGCGGAGCTCGACGAGGCCGAGCCGATCGAGGTCTGCGAGGGCCTCGCGCACCGGCGTCCGGGAGCATCCGAGCCGGGCGGCGAGTTCGTCGTCGTCGAGGCGTTGGCCCGGGCGCAACCGCCCGCTGATGATCTCCGACCGCAGGCGGTCACGAGCGACGTCCCGGAGCAGGGTCCTCGTGCCGGGGGTGGGTTGCGCTGCGAACATGGGCCCCTCCCGCAGTGCCGCGGAGCCCGGGCGGTCCGGGCGTGTTCCCGAGCGTACGACCCGAGCCCGACGCTGTCGCGTGTGGTATATCGCTGACCTGTGGCGGTCAGCGGTAGCTCGGGAGCTGGACTGCCAGTGCGCCGCGGCTACTCTCGGTCCGTGCCGTCCTTCGACTTCGCCGACCACTTCCGGCGCCACGCCCGCGAGCAGGGCCCGGACCTCATCGCGATCGACGGGACCGACCGGTTCCTCCTCGACGAGGCTCCGCACGTGCACGGCGACGCCCTGCGGCACCCGGGCGCCGTCACGGTGGTGGACGACCGGTACGGGGTGCTCACCCTCGGAGTGCTCGCCCTGCACGGAGCGTCGGATGTCCGTGTGGTCCAGGACTCGCTCGTCGGTGAGCGAGCACTGGAGGCCAGCGCCGGCACGTTCGGCCGTCGCGGGTTCCACCACCCGGAGGGCTTCGAGGAGGCGTTCCGTGACGCCCGAATCGTCATCCTCCGGCTCAGCAAGTCGCACGACCGCCTGGACGAGGTCGCACGCGCGGTCGCCCGCTTCGCCGCGCCGGACGTCGTGCTGCTCTGCGGTGGACGCACGAAGTACATGACCCTGACCCAGAACGACGTGCTCCGGCGGTCGTTCGGCGAGGTCGTCGCGAGCCGTGGGCGCGGCAAGTCCCGCCTGCTCATCGCGTCGGACCCGCTCCGCGCCGCCGCCGAACGCGCCGCGGTGACCGATCCGTGGCCGCGTCAGGTGCGTCAGGACGAGCTCGACATCACCATCGCCGCCCACGGCGGCGTCTTCGCGGGCACGTCGCTCGACATCGGGACGCGGGTCCTGCTCGAGGCCGCCGAGGCGGCCATGCCGGAGGCCCGGGTCGTCGTCGACCTCGGGTGCGGCAACGGGGTGGTCGCGACCGTCGTCGCGCGCTCCCGCCCACGCGTGCGCGTGGTGGCGACGGACGTCTCCGCGGCGGCGATGGCCTCGACGCGTCTCACCGCCGACGTCAACGGCGTCGGCGACCGCGTCCGTACCGTGCGGAGCGACGCCGGCGACGAACTCGACGAGGACAGCGCCGACCTGGTGCTGTGCAACCCGCCCTTCCACGCGGACACGACCGTCTCGACGGACGCCGCCGAGGCGATGTTCCGGAACGCGGCCTCGGTGTTGCGTCCAGGTGGGGAACTCTGGACGGTGTGGAACTCGCACCTCCGGTACCGCCCGGTGCTCGAGCGCATGGTCGGACCCACGCGGCAGGTGACGCGGACGGCGAAGTTCACCGTCACGGCGTCGGTCGCCCCGCGCTGAGCTCCGGTCAGACGAGCCGACAACGTCTGCGGGCCCGGGGGAGTGGCCGGCTGCGACGGTGACGACCCCGCGCCGCGGGCGCTCACTGGGGGCGACCCCGCACGGGCCGGCTGAGACGGGGACGACCCCGCACCACGGGCGTGGAGCGGGGCCGTCCGCATCAGATCCTCGTGACGGGCCGTCGTGCCGTGCGGGTCAGATCGTGACCGTGACCTGCGTGGAGCGGTCACCCGAGACGACGGTGATGACGTGCTCGCCCGCCGTCAGCCCGGTCACCGTGAGGTGTCCGGTGCCGTCCTCGTGGATGGCGCTGTAGGCGAGGACCGTGCCGTCCGAGTCCTTCGCCTGCAGGCCGCCGATGCCCGAGGGGAGGCCCCAGACGTCGATCTCGGCGCTGCCGGTGAGTGCCGACGCGTTCACGACCGTGGCCGCGAGTTGGTCGGACGGGTGGTCGCCGTTGCCGACGACCACGTCCTGTTCGGCGGTGCGGTCGCCGTTCGTCGAGGTGACGTGCACCGTCGTCGTCAGCGCTTCCGGTGCAGGCAGGACGACACTCGCGACGCCGCCGTCGCCGATCGTCGCCTGCTTCGTGACGCCGTTCGCGGTGGCCGTCACCTCGGTGCCCTCCGCGCCCGAGAAGTGCGCGACGATCTCGGAGGCGGTGAGGCGGCTGGTGGTCACGGCGACCTCGGCCGGAGCGGGGGTCTCCTCACCGTCGCCCTCGCCCGGGTCCGTGGTGCCGCTGCCGTCGCCCTGGCCGGGGTCGGTGGTGCCGCTGCCGTCGCCCTCGCCGGGGTCGGTGGTGCCGTCGCCGTCGCCCTCACCGGGGTTCGGGGTCCCACCGTCGGCGTCGTAGCGGAGGGAGTACGGCTCCGACTTCCAGCGTCCGTGCTCGTCCTGGTACTGCACGGTGAGGTCGTTCAGGCCCACCTCGAGGTCCTCCGAGAATGCGATCCGGAAGTCGCCGTCGGCGTTGGTCGTGCCGTGCGCGGCCGTGGACCCGGTGTGGTCCGTGACCAGGACCTGTCGGTACGAGCCGACGGTCGACCCCTCGATGGTCGGACGGGCCTCCGTCACGGTGGAGCCGTCGGCGGGCGTCGCGATGGTGAAGCTGGTGGTCTTCGGGGCCCAGGTGACGCTCTGGGAGACCCGCTTCTGCCAGCTGCCGTCCGGCTGCTCGAACGCGACGACGATGCCGTTGTCACCGAGGTGCAGCGCGCCCTCGATCGTGACCGACCAGTTGCCGTCGGCGTCGGCGGTCGTGCTCCCGAGGGGGTCGACGCCCATCGCGAGGATGCTGACGCGGCCGTTCGGACGGCCGTGCCCGGTGAAGGTCGGCTGTGCGGTGTCCACCGTGGCGCCGTCGGAGGGGCTCGTCACGTCGTACACCGGCTCGGTCGACTCGCCGGGGCCCGGGTTCTCCGAGCCGGAGCCGGAGCCGGAGCCGGAGCCTTCGCCGGAGTCCTCCCCACCCGAGCCGGAGCCCGAGCCGTCCCCGGCGTCCGCGCCGACCTCCGCCAGCACCCAGCCGCTCGCCGCGAACCGGTCGTGGTCGGGCGTGGTCGCCGGGACGGCGTCGTTCACGGTCTGGACGAAGGCGTGCTCGGCGTCGGCACCGCCCGGGATCCGGACGCTGAAGTCGCCGTTCGACCCGGTCTCGGCGGTGGCCAGGACGGTCTCGCGGTCGGTCGACGTCTGGACCTCGGCGCGGAGGTTCGTGTGACCCGTGACCACGAGGTCGTCACCGTCGCGGGTGACGGAGTCGATCGTCGGGGTCGCCGCGTAGGCGTCGAGCTCGGCCTGACCCGGCGTGCTGTACGTGCCGTTCTTCTTGACGACCGACGCCGTGATGGTCTGCGGACCGGACACGAGCGGCTCGAGCGTGCAGGAGTACAGGTTCGGACGCGCCTGGGTCGCGGTGCCGGTGCACAGGACGTGGCCGTCCGCGTCGACGATCTTCAGCGTGCCGCCGGTGACGGAGCTCGTGACCTGGGCCTCCGGGGTGGCCTGCCCGGTGACGAACAGGCGGTTGCCGTCCCGCTCGCCCTGGGCGGTGGCGCCCTGCACCGTGTAGACGTTCGTGGTGCTGCCGACGATCGGCCGTGAAGCCGTCGCCCCCGGGATCGACGGGGTGTCCGCAGGGCTCGTCGCGGCGGAGGCGGCCGACGGGACGAGGGTTGCGGCGAGGACGAGGCCGAAGGCGGCCCCGGCTGTTGCTCGGTGGATCGTGCGCATGGTTCCCTTCCTGTCCGCGCGGAGCACGCGGACCTGGGAATACTGCATGTGGGATACGGAGAAGATTCCGAGTGTGATGATGAGGTTCCTCCACCAGAACGAGGAAAGCCCCGACCAGATGGCCGGGGCTTTCCTCGTGGGAGCGTGGACTACGCGGGGACGTAGTCGAACGTGTCCGGGTCGGGGCCGGTGCGGTGGCCCTTGTCGAGCGTCGTGATGTCCGTCATGTCCTCGTCCGAGAGCTCGAAGTCGAAGATCTGGAAGTTCTCCTCGACGCGCGAGCGGGTCACCGACTTCGGGAAGACGATGTCGCCGCGCTGGATGTGCCAGCGGAGGACGACCTGGGCCGGGGTCTTGCCCGTGCTGCGGGCGATGCGGGTGATCGTCTCGTCGTCGAGCACGAGACCCTGGGCGATCGGGGACCAGGCCTCGGTCGCGATGCCGTGCTCCGAGCCGTACGCGCGGAGCTCGTCCTGCACGAGGTACGGGTGCACCTCGATCTGGTTCACGGCCGGCGTGATCGTGGTCTCGGCAGCGAGACGGTTCAGGTGGTGCGCCTGGAAGTTGCTGACGCCGATCGAGCGCGCGGTGCCGGCGTGGTAGAGCTCCTCGAGCGCCTTCCAGGTCGGGACGAAGTCGCTCACGGTCGGGAGCGGCCAGTGGATGAGGAAGAGGTCCGTGTAGCCACCGAGCAGGTCGGCCGACTTCTTGCCGTTCTCGGCTGCTGCTTCCGGGGCGTGGAAGCCGTTGTTGAGCTTCGAGGTGACGAAGACCTCCTCGCGGGGGATGCCCGACTCGGCGATCGCCTCACCGACCTCCTTCTCGTTGCCGTACATCTCGGCGGTGTCGATGTGGCGGTAGCCGACCTCGAGCGCCGTGAGGGTTGCGGCCTTCGTCTCGGCGGGGTCGATCTGGAAGACGCCGAAGCCGAGCTGCGGGATCGTGCGTCCGTCGTTGAGCGTGATGTTCGGAACGGTGGTCATGCGTCGATCCAACTCCCGACGTCGCGCACGGCTTCCCGGGGACGGTCAGGCGGGCGTGTCCCCCTCCCGCCGGTCCGGGTGGGTCAGGCGAGTGCGGCCGCGATGTACGCGGCGAGCGCCTCGCCGTAGGCCACCGCCGGGTCGGCCGAGGCGAAGGTCCGGTCGGTGCCGGCGATGCGGGCGGTGACCGTCCACAGCACCTGGTCGTCCTGGCCGACCAGCCGCGTCAGTCCGACGAACGCCGGCCCGAGCAGGTCCCGCAGTTGGTCCTCGCGCGGCAGCCACAGGGAGTCGGCCGCGGCGACCGAGTCGAGCGCCCACTCGGTCGTGCCGTTGAAGCCGAGTTCGACGCCCGTGGGGTGGTCGTGCCGCTCGACCGTCATCTCGGAGACGGTGTACACGTCCTCGTAGACCCCCGGCTTGTCGATGACGAACCGGTCGCCGGTGTCCGGGTGCCAGCGGAGTCCCGCGGTGCGGAGGGCACGGGCGAGTTCCACGGTGATCATGCGCCCACACTGGCACGCACCGGACCGGCCGGCACCGAGCGCACGACCAGGTTGCGGACCGGACCCGCGAGGCCGCGCTCCCGGGACGGCAGGACGGCCCTCCGGAGAACTCGTCGGGCGGTCGTACTACCATCGCGACGCACCCGCGCGTCACGCCCGTCGTGACGCGCGCGCGACGCGACGACGCCCGGCCACCGGTGCCGCGCCTCCCGGTCGGACCACCGACCACGGGGCGGGCCGAGGGCCGGCGTCCCGAACCGCAGGGCCGACCGGCCCGCTCAGCAAAGGACCCGTATGACCCTCGACCGTGAGGAACTCCGCGACGGTTGGACCGTGTCGCTCGTCGAGGACGGCGCCTCCGGCGTCGCTGCCGACCTGCCGACCGGCGTCCGCGGTGTCACGTTGCCGGCGACCGTGCCCGGACAGGTGCACACCGACCTGGAGCGTGCCGGGCTGCTGCCCGATCCCACCTTCGACCGCAACGAGACCCGGACGCAGTGGGTCGGGCAGTCGGACTGGGCGTACCGACGGCAGCTCGACGTCGACCCCCGCGGCCACGAACGGGTCGACCTCGTCTGCGACGGCCTGGACACCGTGGCCGAGCTGTCCCTCGACGGAGTCCCGATCGCGACCACGCGGAACATGCACCGGCGCTACCGGTTCGACCTCCGGCAGGTCGAGACGTCGGGTCCGGTCGACGGCAAGGAACTCGAGATCGCGTTCGAGTCGCCCTACCGCGAGGCCGAGCGCGTCGCCGCGCGCGCGGGCAGCATGCCCGGCCCGTACGACGAGCCGTTCCCGTACGTGCGGAAGATGGCGTCGAACTTCGGGTGGGACTGGGGGCTGACCGCGGTCACGAGCGGACCGTGGCGACCGGTCGCGATCGAGCGGTGGTCGACCGCCCGTCTCGCCGACATCCGGCCCCTCGTCGACGTCGAGGCCGGTGAGGGCGTGCTCGACACCCACATCGCCCTCGAGCGCTCCGGCCCGACGCTCCACGGCACGAGCACCGGCGACCTCGACCTGGACGGCGAGGACGACGACCTCGTGCTCGTCGTGACCGTCTCGGGTCCCACGGTCGACGGGCGGACGACCAAGCAGCGGTCCCGCGCCCAGGTCACCCCGAAGGAGGACGGTGCGGTCGTCACGGTCCGTGTCCCGGACGCGGCGCTGTGGTGGCCGCGCGGGTACGGCGAGCAGGCCCTCCACGACGTGGTCGTGGAGCTGCAGACCGTCGACGGCGCGGTGCTCGACCGGCGCTCGTTCCGCACCGGGTTCCGGTCCGCCGGGGTGCGGACGGCGCTCGACTCCGCCGGTCGCCCGTTCGAGGTCGTCGTCAACGGCACCGTCATCGACGTCCGCGGCGTGAACTGGATCCCCGACGACGTCATCGTGTCGCGGGTCGACCGAGCGCGGTACGCCGCCCGGCTCGACGCGGCGGTCGACCTGCGCGCGAACCTCGTCCGCGTCTGGGGTGGCGGGGTCTACGAGTCGCACGACTTCTACGAGCTGTGCGACGAGCGCGGTCTGCTCGTCTGGCAGGACTTCCCCTTCGCGTGCGCCGCGTACCCGGAGGACGAACCGCTGCGCGGCGAGGTCATCGCCGAGGCGCAGGACAACGTCGCCCGGCTGTCGCGGCACCCGTCCCTCGTGGTGTGGAACGGCAACAACGAGAACATCTGGCTGCACGACGTCGACGGCTGGGGGGACGAGCTCGGCGACCGCCCGTGGGGCCTCGGCTACTACCTCGACCTGCTGCCGACGATCGTCGACGCGGTCGACCCGTCCCGCTTCTACACGGTGGCGTCGCCGTGGTCGGGGTCCGAGTCGATCGAGCCGAACCACGTCGACCACGAGACGCACCACTCGTGGGACGTCTGGAACCGGGTGTCCGACGACCACTACCGCGACTCGGTGCCCCGGTTCGTCTCCGAGTTCGGGTGGCAGGCGCCGCCGGCCTGGCGCACGCTCCGCGACGCGGTGACCGACGAGCCGATGACGCCGACGTCCCCCGGGGTGGTGCACCACCAGAAGGCCGCCGACGGGATGGCGAAGCTCGCGCGGGGGATCGAACCGCGGTTCGGCAGCGCCGGGGACGACCTCGACCGCTGGCACTACCTGACCCAGCTCCAGCAGGCCCGCGCGATCGCGACCGGCGTCGAGCACTGGCGGACGCACTGGCCCCGCAACACGGGCGTCGTGGTCTGGCAGCTCAACGACCTGTGGCCGGTCTCGTCGTGGTCCGCGATCGACTCAGCCGGTCGCCGCAAACCGCTCGCGCACGAGCTCCGCCGGCTCTACGACGACGTCCTCGTCGCGATCCGCCCGGTGTCGACCGTGGACACCGCCGTCCGCGCGGTGCCCACCGAGGTCGACGACCGGACGGGAGGCCCGGCTCCGCGCACCGCGTCCCTGCCGGTCACCGACTCGGCCGGGTCCGGCACCGTCCCCGGCGACGACGGGCGTGACGACCCGTCGCGGGCCTCCGACGCCTCGCCGGTCGAGGTCGCGGTCCGCTCCGCCCGCACCGGGCTCGACACCGTCATCCGGGTCCGCCGGATCGACCTGTCCGGACGGATCCTGGCGGAGGAGACCCTGCCCGTCGTGCTCGACCGTCCGGGGGTCGCCGTCGTGCGGCTGCCCGCGAGCGTCGGTGTCGTGGACGACGCCCGGGACGAGGTCGTCGTCGCGGACATGGACTGGCGCCGGGCCGTGTGGACGCCGGCACCGGACCGGGAGATGCGCTGGCAGCCCGCGCGGTACCGGGCGACGTTCTCGGCGACGCCGGAGGGCGACGGGCTCGACCTCGTCGTCGAGGCCGACTCCCTCGTCCGCGACCTGCTCGTGCAGCCGGACCGGGTGGCCGCGACGGGCACGGTCGACCGCGGGTTCATGACGCTGCTGCCGGGGGAGCGCGTGCGGTACCGCCTGACCGGCGTCGGGGAGGCGGACATCGCGGCCCTGACGAGTGAGCCGGCGCTGCTGACGCTCGACCGGGTCCTGCTGGAGGCATCCGACATACTGGATTGATGTACCATGGCCGGGTGAGAGCGGGAGACCGCCTCTGCGTATCCGCACGCCCCTCGCCTGATCAGGAGCCCACATGTCGCTTGCGCCTGGTCCCGTCCGGCGTCCGTCGACACACACCGATCGGTCGTGCCGGGACGTCCCCGATCCCGTCGACGTGACCGAGGACCGGTCGCACGTGCCCGTGACGACGACGGAGCCCGGCCGGAGGACCGCGTCCACCGGAACGTCTGCGCCCGCCGGAACCTCTGCGCCCGCCGGAACGTCTGCGCCCGCCGGAACCTCTGCGCCCGCCACGGGGACGACGCTGCCCAGCAGCACGACGGCGCCCGACGTTCCGACGGGCTCGTCGCCACGACCGCTGTGCGGGACCCGGGTGCGCGGGACGCTCGTCGTGCTGGACCTGCTGTTCCTCGCCGTCGCGTTCCTCGTCGCCCACGTGACCCGGTTCCCGTGGGAGTCGCCACTGCCGCGGCCCGATGCCGGGCTGCTCGAGTTCACCGTCGCCCCGGTCGTCGTCGTGCTCTGGCACGCGATGCTCGGCGCGGCGCGTTCGCGTGACCCGCGCGTGGTCGGGTTCGGCAACGAGGAGTACCGACGTGTCCTCACCGCGAGCCTGGTCACCGGAGCGACGGTCGCCGTCGTCGCCTACGCAGTGGGCATCGACCTGGCACGCGGGTACGTCGCGGTCGCGTTCCCGGTCGGCCTCGGGCTCGTCGCCGCCGGACGCAAGGCGGTCCGGACGGTGCTCGCGCGGCGACGGTCCCGGGGTGTGGGGCTGGTCGACGTGTTGGTCGTCGGTGACGCTGACGACGTCCGGTACGTGGGGCGGCGCCTGGTGGCCACCCCCGCGGCGGGCTACCGGGTCGTCGGGCTGCTCACCGACTGCCTCCCAGCAGGGCGGGCGATCGGACTCGGTGACACCACGGTCCCGGTCATCGGCGGCATCGACGACGTGCTCGACGTCGCTCGGCGCCGGCGGGTGGCGGCCGTGCTCGTGGCCGGGGCCGTGCCCGGCGGACGGGAGCGCATCCGTCGGCTCGGCTGGCAGCTCGAGGCGGACGGGATCGAGCTCGTCGTGTCCTCGCCGCTCGCCGACGTCACGTCCGCCCGGGTGCACGAACGCCCCGTCGACGGGTTGCCGCTCATGCACGTCGAGATGCCCGACTACTCCCGTCGCGCGGGCAAGCGGGCGTTCGACCTGGCGGGCGCGGCGCTCGGGATCGTGCTCCTCGCCCCGGTGTTCGGCCTGGTCGCGCTGGCGATCCGGGTCGACGACGGGGGTCCCGTCCTGTTCCGGCAGACCCGCGTCGGCCGCGGTGGTGCGCCGTTCTCCATCTGCAAGTTCCGCACCATGTGCGTGGACGCCGAGCAGCGTCTCGCCGACCTCCGGACGCGCAACGACGGCGCCGGGCCGCTCTTCAAGCTGCACGACGACCCGCGTGTGACCCGGGTGGGGCGGTTCCTCCGCCGGACTTCCCTCGACGAGCTGCCCCAGCTGTGGAACGTGCTCGTCGGGACGATGAGCCTGGTCGGACCACGTCCGGCGCTGCCGAGCGAGGTCGAGCGGTACCGGGACTTCGACGACCGTCGCCTCCTCGTGACGCCGGGCATCACGGGGCTCTGGCAGGTGAGCGGCCGTTCGGACCTCGACTGGGCCGAGGGTGTGCGGCTCGACCAGTACTACGTCGAGAACTGGTCCTTCCTGCACGACGTCGTCATCCTGGCCCGGACCATCCCGTCGGTGCTGCGGTCGCGCGGCGCCTACTGAAGCCGATCGCCGGGGCAGAGGCGTGAGCCGAGGAGGCGCGGGGCACCCTCTGCTCGGCCGTCCCTGGACGAACGGTGACCATCGGGCTCCTCGCCTGGGCTTCTCACGCGGTGCGAGTTACGATGGTGGGACAGCGGGACACCGCCGGACCGGTCGACGGTGACCGGACGGGACGACCAGGGACACTGGTCGGACGGCGGCCAGTTCCAGTACCGAAGGAGTCGACATGTTGCAAGGCCTCACCGGAATCCACCTGGTGATCATCCTCGGCATCGTGCTGCTGTTGTTCGGTGCGACGAAGCTCCCGGCGCTCGCGAAGGGCCTCGGCCAGTCGATCAACGTCTTCAAGAAGGAGATGGGGACCGACGACGGCAAGAAGACCGGCGCCGCCTCGACCGATGGGACCGCGAACGCCGCACCCGTCCAGCAGCCGACGGCGCAGTACCCGAGCAGCAACGGCGTCCAGGAGCCGGTCGTGAACCCCGGCCCGTCCACGCAGCCGAACAGCGACTCCCGCTCCCTCTAGACCGCCGACCCATCGGCATCCCGGCCCCGGGACCGACGACAGCCCTCGTGCACCAGCACGGGGGCTGTCGCCGTTGCACGGCGCGACCGGGCGCATGATGGCCTCATGACGACCAGCGCCCCAGCCGCAGCCGCCGACCGGCCGGGAGGCACGGCCCCCCTCCACGACGACCGACGCCTGGTGCTCGTGGTCGCGGTCCTCGCGTCCTTCGTCGTGGGGCTCGACTCCAGCGTCGTGAACGTCGCACTCCCCGCGATCCGGACCGAGCTCGGCGGTGGCCTCGTCGTCCAGCAGTGGACGGTGGACGCCTACCTCGTCACGCTGGGGTCGCTGGTCCTGGTCGCCGGGTCGCTTTCCGACCTCTTCGGCCGGGTCCGCATCATCACGTGGGGTCTCGTCGTGTTCGGCGTCGCCTCGGTCCTGTGCGCCGCTGCACCGAGCGGCGAGGTGCTCGTCGTCGCGCGCGCGGTGCAGGGGGTCGGTGGAGCGCTGGTCACCCCGAGTGCGCTCGCGCTGATCGTCGCCGCCTACCGCGGGGCAGCCCAGGCGAAGGCGATCGGGACGTGGACGGCCTGGTCGAGCGCAGCGATGATCCTCGGCCCCGTCGTCGGCGGGCTCGTCGTGGACGGCATCGGGTGGCGCTGGATCTTCGTGCTGACCGCGGTGCCGATCGTGGTGATGATCCCGCTCGTCCGCCGCATCGGGTCCGAGGTGCGCGGCGGCCCGCACGCGCGGGTGGACGTCGTCGGCGCGGTGCTGGCGGTCGTCGGGGTCGGTGGCGTCGTGCTCGGGCTCATCGAGCAGGAGCGGCTCGGGTGGGGCTCGCCCGTGGTCGTCGGCGCGCTGGTCATCGGCGGGGTCGCGCTCGGGGCGTTCGTGCCGTGGGAGCTCCGGGTGACCCGGACGTCCGGGGCGCCGCTCGTCCCGCTCGGGCTCTTCCGGGCGCGGAACTTCACCGTCGGGAACCTCGCGACGCTCTCGATCTACGGCGCACTCGGGATGGTCTTCTTCGTCGTCACGCTGTTCCTCCAGGAGGTCTGGGGTTTCCCGGCGTGGGTGGCGGGCCTCGCGACGCTGCCGCCGACGCTGATGCTCCTCGCGCTGTCCACCACGGTCGGTGCGCTGGCCGGTCGGTTCGGACCGCGGTGGTTCATGACGGCCGGGCCGGCGATCGCCGCGGTCGGTGCGCTGCTCATGCTCCTCGCCGGCGACGACCCGGCCGGGTACTGGTGGTCGGTCCTGCCGGGATTGGTCCTCGTCGGTGCCGGCATCGCGACGATGGTGACCCCGTTGACGAGCGCCGTCCTCGGCTCCGTCCCGCAGCCCCAGGCGGGTGCGGGGTCGGCCGTGAACAACGCCGTGGCGCGCATCGCGGGCCTCGTGACGGTGGCGCTCGCCGGGGTCGTCCTGGGCGGCGAGATCGGCGTCGCCGGCCTGCACCGGGCGATGGTCGTGATGGCGGTGCTGCTGCTGGCCGGAGCCGTCGTCAGTGCGGTCGGGATCGTGGACCCGGACCGTCGAGACTCCGACTCGTCCGCCTGACCAGCCCTTCGAGCGGCCCGGTGCCGATCCACCGCCGCCACGGGGTCGCCACCAGACCGGCGCCGACGACCACCAGGAGGGTCGCCGTCCACCCGGTGTGCCAGTGTCCGTCACCGGTTGCGTCGAGTGCGGCGTACACGACGATGTGGGCGGCGTAGACGGTCAGGGCGAGTGCCCCGACGGCACGCACCGGGGCGAGGAGGACGCCGGCGCGACGTGCGGTGAGGAGGCTGAGCGCGAGGACCGCGAGCGCGACGCCGAGTGCGCCGAGCAGCTCCGGCGTCGACCCGGCGTGCGGCTGCACCGAGGTCAACCCGGCCCAGTCGACACCGGGGTGCTCGACCGTGCCGCCACCCTGTGGGACGAGGTGTGGTCCGGCGTCGGCCGGGCTGGTCCCCGCCGACCCGGCCCCGGCGGAACCCGCGCCGGCCGTACCGGAGCCGGTGGACGTCGACCCGCTCGCGCTCGTGTCGCCGGGTGGGAGTCCCAGGGCCGCCCGGACGAGGACACCGCCGCCGTAGCCGACCACCCCGGCGGCGATGCCGGCGGCGAGCAGGAGCAGGTGCACCCGGATCCGCCGGAGCGGGAGCCGTCCGACCACGAGCCCGACGAGGACGACGCCCCACCAGGTGATGCCCGGGTAGGCACCGAGCAGGACGCCGTGCACGAGTGGGTCGCTGGCGTCGTGCAGCACCGACCGGCCGACCGCGGTGCAGACCGGCCCCGTCACGAGCGCTGCGGCCGCGACCCCCGCGACCGTGCGGGTGCGGGCCCGCAGGAGCGGGATCGTCGCCACGAAGCACACCGCGTACGTGGGCAGGATGACCTGGACCGGGGTGTCGAGGACGGTCAGGAGGGAGCCGAGGACGAACAGGGCGACCGCGCGCACGAGCACCCGCCGTCGGTGCACCACGAGGCCCTCCGGTGCCGATGGGTTCGACGGGTCCGACGGGTCCGACGGGTCCGACGCCGGCCGAGGTCGGGTCATCAGCGTGAGCGAGACGCCGGCGCAGAGGGCGAAGAGGACCGCCGAGCGCCCGTCGACCACCGCCGCCCAGGTGTCCGGCCGGGCCCAGTCGAAGTCGGGGTGCGGTGGACCGAGGTGCGCCACGACCATGCCGAGCACGGCCAGACCGCGGGCGAGGTCGAGGCCGTCCAGCCGGGACGGTCGCGCACTCGACGCCGGGGCCGGCCCGGCGGACGGCCCGTCGGCGGACGGCCGGTCGGCGGATGGGCCTGCGACCGGGCCCGGGGACCGGCCGGGGGATCGGCGGGTGGAGCGGCGGAGGGACGCGAGCGGACCCGGGGTCCGGCGAGCTGTCGAGGTGGTCATGTCCCCAGCACAGCGCGCGGGGTGTTTCGTCGGAGTTGCCCGCAGGTGGCGGGAATGCCGTCGCCCGCCGTAAACTTGAGTCAAGTGGACTCAGGAAGGCGCTGACGGGATCGGCCCCGCGCCGGACGGTCCGAGGACTCCGGTCCGGCTGGCGGTCGCCGGCCGACCACACGGCAACGCAACGGAAGGACGGAACGCATGGCGAACCTCCAGGGCGCTCCTGACTCGCAGGAGAAGCAGAAGACCGCCCTCCAGCAGTACGGCGTCGACCTCACGGCGATCGCGCGGAGCGGCAAGCTCGACCCGGTGATCGGGCGGGACGCCGAGATCCGGCGGGTGTCGCAGGTGCTCACCCGCCGCACGAAGAACAACCCGGTGCTCATCGGCGAGCCCGGCGTCGGCAAGACCGCCGTCGTCGAGGGGCTCGCGCAGCGCATCGTCGCCGGTGACGTCGCCGACTCGCTCAAGGACAAGCGGCTCGTCTCGCTCGACATGTCCGCCCTCATCGCCGGTGCGAAGTACCGCGGCGAGTTCGAGGAGCGGCTCAAGGCCGTGCTCAAGGAGATCGACGACTCCGACGGGCAGGTCATCACGTTCATCGACGAGCTGCACACGCTCATGGGCGCAGGCGGCGGCGAGGGGTCCGTCGCCGCGTCGAACATGCTCAAGCCGATGCTGGCGCGCGGCGAGCTCCGGCTCATCGGGGCGACGACGCTCGACGAGTACCGCGAGTACATCGAGAAGGACGCCGCCCTCGAGCGACGCTTCCAGCAGGTGTACGTCGGGGAGCCGAGCGTCGAGGACACCGTCGCGATCCTCCGCGGACTCAAGGAGCGCTACGAGGCGCACCACAAGGTGACGATCAACGACTCCGCCCTCGTGGCTGCGTCGGCGCTGTCCGACCGGTACATCTCCGGCCGTCAGCTGCCGGACAAGGCGATCGACCTCATCGACGAGGCGGCGAGCCGACTGCGGATGGAGATCGACTCCAGCCCCGTCGAGATCGACGAGCTCAAGCGCACCGTCGACCGGCTGCGCGTCGAGGAGTTCGCGCTCAAGCAGGAGAAGGACGACGCCTCGAAGGCCCGGCTCGAGACCCTGCGGGACGAACTCCGCACCCGCGGCGAGCTGCTCGCCGGACTGGAGGCGCGGTGGCAGGCCGAGCGCGCCACCCTGAACCGGATCGGTGAGCTGAAGCAGCAGCTCGACGACCTCAACATGCGGTCGCAGCGTGCCCAGCGGGAAGCCGACTACGAGACCGTGTCCCGCCTGGAGTACGGCGAGAAGCCCCGCATCGAGGCCGAACTCGCCGCAGCCGAGCAGGCCGGGTCCACCGACCGCATGGTGAACGACAGCGTCACCGACGAGGACATCGCCGCCGTCATCGCGCAGTGGACCGGCATCCCCGTCGGGCGCCTGCTGCAGGGCGAGACCGAGAAGCTCCTGCACCTGGAGAGCGAACTCGGTCGTCGGATCATCGGGCAGCGGACCGCCGTGTCGGCCGTGTCGGAAGCGGTCCGTCGGACCCGCGCCGGCATCTCCGACCCGGACCGTCCGACCGGCTCGTTCCTGTTCCTCGGCCCCACCGGCGTCGGCAAGACCGAGCTCGCGAAGGCGCTCGCCGAGTTCCTGTTCGACGACGAGAAGGCCCTCGTCCGCATCGACATGAGCGAGTACGGCGAGAAGCACTCGGTCGCGCGGCTCATCGGCGCCCCGCCCGGGTACGTCGGCTACGAGGCCGGCGGGCAGCTCACCGAGGCCGTCCGCCGTCGGCCGTACTCGGTGATCCTGCTCGACGAGATCGAGAAGGCGCACCCCGAGGTGTTCGACGTCCTGCTCCAGGTCCTCGACGACGGCCGGCTCACCGACGGGCAGGGCCGCACGGTCGACTTCCGGAACACGATCCTCGTGCTGACGTCGAACCTCGGGTCACAGTTCCTCACCGACCCGGCGCTCTCCGCCGAGCAGCGTGAGGCGGCGGTCCGCGAACTGGTGCAGCAGGCGTTCCGTCCGGAGTTCCTCAACCGGCTCGACGACATGGTCGTCTTCCAGGCGCTCACCCCGGACGACCTCAGCCAGATCGTCTCGCTCTACGTCGACCGACTCGCGCGTCGACTGTCCGGTCGCCGCCTCGAGCTCGCCGTGACGCCGGACGCCCGCACCTGGCTCGCCGAGGGCGGGTACGACCCGGCCTACGGCGCTCGGCCCCTCCGCCGGCTCATGCAGCGGCAGATCGACGACCAGCTCGCTCGCGCCATCCTCGCCGGCGACGTCCGAGACGGCGACACCGTCCGCGTCGACGTCTCGCCTGGTGGCGAGCAGCTCACCGTCGAACCGTTCGAGGTCGGCGAGCTGGTCGAGGAGTGACCGGCCCGGCCCACACCACGGCACCACGGCGGGCGCGGGCGTGACGGCCGCGCGGTGACGGACGGGAGGCCCGGTGCCGGTCCCAGGGACCAGTGCCGGGCCTCCCGTCCTGCGGTGCCGGCCGTCGTCGGTGTCGCCTGGCGGACAGTGGCGGCGTGCTGTGAACCCGATCCCCGACGGCGGTCTACCGTCGGCGGCATGCCGGAGATTGCAGCACTGCGACGCGTGACCGATTCCATTGAGCAGGCGAGTGTGCTCGACAAGGCCGTCGACCTGGACCGCAAGGTCGTCAACGCCCTCATCCGACCGCGGGCGCTCCGGCAGATCCTGCACGGGGTGCCGTTCGGGCACCCGATCCACCCGCTCATGGTGCAGGTGCCGCTCGGTGCCTGGATCTCCGCGGCCGTCCTCGACCTCGTCGGCGGGAAGGGCAACGAGAACGCCGCGAAGACCCTCGTCGGGCTCGGCGTCGCCTCGGCCGGGAGCGCGAGCGTCGCCGGCTACACCGACTGGTCGGAGATGAACCGCGAGCAGCTGCGCACGGGTTGGGTGCACCAGGCGGTGAACTGGGTCGGCATCACGTTCTACGGCCTCTCGTGGCTGCAGCGGAAGCGCGGCAACCACGCAGCCGGGCGGACGCTGGGGTTCATCGGACTCGCGACCGTCTCGGTCGGCGGGTACCTCGGTGGGCACCTGTCCTACCGGCAGCGTGGCGGCGTCAGCACCTCGGGTGAGGTCCCCTTCGACGCGTAGGACTCCCAGCCACCGCATACCGTACTGGTACATCATGTTCCGGTGCGTGTGTTGGTGGTGGACGACGAAACGGCGCTGGCCGACCTCGTCGCGAGGGGGTTGCAGCGGCAGGACATGGCCGTCGACGTCGCGTACCGCGGCGACACCGCCGACGAGCTCCTCGCCGTCAACGACTACGACGTCGTCGTGCTCGACCGGGACGTCCCGGGCCTGCACGGCGATGCGGTCGCGCGTCGGTTGGCAGCGCGGGGCTCGCTCACCAGGATCCTCATGCTCACGGCGGCGACGTCGCTGGCCGACCGGGTCCAGGGCCTGGAGATCGGCGCCGACGACTACCTGACGAAGCCGTTCGAGTACCCGGAACTCGTCGCCCGGGTCCGTGCCCTCGGTCGGCGCTGCCTCGCGCCCGTCGCGCCCGTGCTCGAACGCGGCGGGATCGTGGTCGACACGAACCGGCGGATGGCCACCCGGGACGGCCGACCGCTCGACCTGACGAGCAAGGAGCTCGGCGTCCTCGAGGAACTGCTGCGCGCGGACGGTCGGGTCGTTCCCGCAGAGGAGCTGCTCGAGAAGGTCTGGGACATGAACGTCGACCCGTTCACCACGGCGGTGCGGGTGACGATGTCGAAGCTCCGGCGGAAGCTCGGCGACCCCGATCCGATCACGACCGTCCCCGGGCGGGGTTACGCGCTGTGACGCGGACGTGGAGCATCCGGGCGCGGACGGCCCTCGCGTTCGCGCTGACGGCGATGGCGCTCGCGGCCGGCACCGTCGCCGTCGTCAACCTCGGGTCGCAGGCCTCGCTGCAGCGTGCGGTGCTCGATCGGCAGCCCGGCGCCGAGCATGTCGACGGTGTCCCCGCGGTCCGCCCGGACAGCGGTCCTGCGACAGCGGTCACCCTGGACGGCAGCGGTGGCGTGCAGGTGGTGGCGGTCGTCGCCGGGCTGCAGTGGCAGTGGTCCGTGCTCGGGGTGACCGGCGCGGGCGTCCTCGCCGG
Organism: Curtobacterium sp. MCPF17_046; assembly: GCF_003224295.1. Lineage (NCBI taxonomy): Bacteria > Bacillati > Actinomycetota > Actinomycetes > Micrococcales > Microbacteriaceae > Curtobacterium > Curtobacterium sp. MCPF17_046. Next base: position 96,137 of record NZ_QKLB01000008.1, read on the forward strand.
TGGGATCGGGTGGGCGGTGAGCCGGCGGATGCTCGCGCCCGTGGACCGCATCACCGCGACCGCCCGCCGGATCTCGGCGTCGACCCTGCACGAGCGGATCGCGCTCGACGGCCCGGACGACGAACTCCGGCGGCTCGCGCACACGATCGACGACCTGCTCGACCGGCTCGAGGACGCCTTCGCGAGCCAGCGGCGGTTCGTCGCGCAGGCGTCGCACGAGCTCCGGACGCCGCTCGCCGTGCAGCGCGCGGCCCTCCAGATCGGGTTGCCGGACGACGCCGGACCGGCCGACGTGGCCCGCACGCGGGAGGAGCTGCTCGAGCAGAACCGGCGGACCGAGCACCTCGTCGAGTCGTTGCTCGTCCTCGCCGAGGCGGACCGGGGTCTGGACGGGCGGACCGTGGCGGTCGACCTGGTGGCGCTCGTGGACGATGTGGCCGCGGAACACCGCGCCCGGGCGGAGACCGCCGGCCTGACGCTGACCTGCCGGACGGAGGGCGGGCCTCCAGGGCGGGTGCCCCCGGTGCAGGGTGAGCCGGTGCTCCTGCGGCAGGCGCTGCGGAACCTCGTCGACAACGCGATCGAGTACAACGTGCCGGGCGGGAGCGTCCGGGTGACGGTCGACGCTGCCGGGGTGCTCGTCGAGAACGACGGGCCGGAGGTCCGTGCAACGGAGGTCGCCCGGTTGACCGAGCCGTTCCGGCGGGGCGGGACGACCGCCGAGCCGCCGAGGACGACCACCGGTCGGCGGCACAGCGGGCTCGGGCTGTCCATCGTGGCGGCCGTGGTGCGCGCGCACGGGTGGGTCCTCGCCGTCGACCCGCGGGACCGCGGTGGACTCGTGGTGCGCATCGGTGTTTCGTCGGTGTGACCTCGGCGGTACCGCTGCCGCAACGTGCCGACCGCTCTGCTCGGAGCATGACGACGACACCGAGATCATCCTCCCCACCACTCCTCGCCGGTCTGCTCGCCCTCGGGTTGGCCGCCGGCCTGTCCGCCTGTACCGGGGCGCCGAGTTCCGCTGCCGGGACCGCGGACGCCGACGCCGGCCTCGGGTCCCGATGGGGCGCGTGCATGCGCTCCGCGGGGTTCTCCGTCGAGGACCCGAGCGACGACCAGATCCGCTCCGGGACCATCACGTCGCCGTCCGGCGTCGACCAGGACCGCTTCCGGTCCGCGGCCGACCAGTGTGCGGAGGACCTCGGCGTGCACGGGGCCGACTCCGCCTCGAAGGAGAAGTGGATCCGCGAGTACGACCAGGTCGCGTCCTGCATCCGTGACGCGTACCCGGACTTCCCGGAGCAGCGGCCCGGCGTGATCGAGTGGGACCGCGAGGAGTACCCGCCCGCCGGTGACCCGGCGTTCCAGCAGCGGGCCGACGAGTGCACGAGGAAGTACTCGCCCGACACGAAGACGCAGAGCGTCGGATGAGGCGCGTCGACGACGCCCTCCGGCGGGCTGTCGGCACGGAACGGTGTTGCGTCGATGTGACCTCGGCGGTACCGCTGCGGCAACGCCTGGGCCGCTGTGCTGGAGGCATGACGACGACCACGAGACCACGCACACGACTCTTCCTCGCCGGTCTGCTCGCCCTCGGGCTGACGACCGGCGTCACGGCATGCTCGGGCGCGACGGACCCCACCGCCGGACCGACCCACGCGAGCACGGGCATCGGAGCCCAGTGGGGTGACTGCATGCGCTCCGCCGGGTTCGACATCGAGGACCCGAGCGACGACCAGGTCAGCTCCGGGACGATCCTCTCGCCCGCGGGTGTCGACCAGGAACGCTTCCACAGCGCGGCCGACGAGTGTGCGGAGGACCTGGGTGTGCACCGCGCCGACTCGGCAGAGCAGGACAAGTGGGTGCGCCAGTACCAGCAGGTCGCCTCGTGCGTCCGCGAGGAGTACCCGGACTTCCCGGAGGACGGGTCGGACGGTGGCATCTCCTTCGACCCGGACGGGTACCCGCCCGCCCGCGAGCCGGCGTTCCAGGAACTGGCGCAGAAGTGCATGCAGCAGTACGCACCGGACACGCAGACGCAGGAGGTCGGCTGATGCGGATCGACGCGCGAGCCGTGCTCGCCTCCTTGCTCGTGCCGGCGCTGCTCACCGGGTGCTCGTCGGCGCCCGACGACGAGTCCCGTCCTCCGGCCACCGGCACACCCTCGGCATCCACTGCGTCAGCCGCAGAGGTGGGGGCGTGCATGCGGGACCGCGGCCACGACGTGGACGACTCGCAGTTCGCCGAGAGCGGGGGCTCCCGAGCCCGCGTGAGCGTCCCGCCGGGGGTCGACGCAGACCGCTGGGTCGCCGATCTGGACGCCTGCTCCGGCGGTGCCGCCGACGCACCCGCTGCCCAGCCGGTACCCGGCTGGGACGCGCTGAGGAGGAAGGCGGCGGCCTGCATCCGGGACGGCGGGTTCCCGGACTACCCGGACGGGACGGAGGACCAGCGCCGGTGGAAGCCGTCGGACACCGACGCGTTCGACCGCGTCGCGGAGGACTGCGACGCTGAGGTGTACGGCGCCGTGGGGACGGAGGCCGGGCGATGAGCATGACTCGCAGGGCCAGGACCGTGACCACGGCCGTCTGCCTGGTGGCCGCCCTCGGAGCAGGGACCGCCACGTGGGCACTCGTCGCCGCACCCTCGACCGAGGCCGCCGAGCACGTCGCCGAGCACCACGGGCCGACAGCGGAGGTGACGCGCGGTGACCTCGTCGAGTCCCGGACGGCCGCCGGCACCCTCGGGTACGGTGCACCGACCCCGGTGGAGGGTGCCGGCGGTGGGACGCTCACGTGGCTGCCACGGCCCGGACAGGTCGTGCACCGTGACGAACCGCTGTACGCCGTCGACGAGCGGCCGGTCCGGGCGTTCACCGGCACCACCCCGCTCTGGCGGCCCCTCTCCCGAGGGCTGCACGGCGCCGACGTCCAGCAGCTCAACGAGAACCTCGCGGCGCTCGGCTACGACGTCGCCGAGGACGACGTGTTCGGTCCGCGGACCGCCGCTGCCGTCCGGGCGTGGCAACGGGACCGCGGGCTCGAGGTCACCGGCACGATCGACTCGGGACAGATCGCGTTCGTCGACGGGACGGTCCGTGTGGCGTCCGTGCCCGGACGACTCGGACAACCGGCCGGTGGCGACGTCCTGCAGGTGACGAGCACGAAGCGGGTGGTCACGGCGACGGTCGCACAGCGTGACGCCGAGCCCTTCGCGGTCGGCACCGCGGTCCGGGTGCTCGTCAACGGCGGCGGGGATGCGATGGCCGGCGAGGTCGTCGACGCCGTCCCGGCCGAGTCGGACGACGGCAAGGAGACCGTCACCGTCACGGTGTCGTTCGACGCCGGTGACCGGGAGTTGCCCGACGCAGCCTCCGCACAGGTCGTGGCCGACGGGCACACCGAGCGGAACGTCCTGTCGGTCCCGGTGTCGGCGCTGGTCGCACACGGCTCATCCGGGTACGCCGTCGACGTCGTGGGGAAGGGCGGTCACACCCGGCGCGTCCCCGTCGAGGTCGGTTTCGTGGCCGACGGCCGCGCCGCGGTGACGGGCGACGTCGCCGAGGGCACCCGCGTGGTGGTGCCCTCGTGACCGCCGGCACCCCCGGGACCGTGGGCACCGCCGGGACCGCCGGGACCGCCGGGACCGCCGGGACCGCCGGGACCGCCGGGACCGCCGGGACCGCCGGGACCGGCACGACCACGGGAGCAGGGCGGTCCGCGGGGGAGGGCACCGTCCTCGTCCTCGCCGACGTCACCCGGTCGTACGGCGAGGTGCAGGCCCTGCGCGGGGTCTCGCTCGAGGTCCGGCGCGGGGAGCTCGTCGCCGTCGTCGGCCCCTCCGGGTCGGGCAAGTCGACCATGCTCAACACCATCGGCACGCTCGACCGGCCCACGACCGGGACGGTGACGATCGCGGGCGCGGACGTCGGGTCGCTGTCCGACGACGCGCTCTCCGCCCTCCGCGCCGAGCACATCGGGTTCGTGTTCCAGCACTTCCACCTGCAGGCGGGGGCCACGGCGACCGAGAACGTCGCGGACGGACTGCTCTACACGGGGACGCCGCGGCACGAGCGGCTCGATCGGGCGGTGGCAGCGCTCGAGCGCGTCGGACTCGGGCACCGGGTCGACCACCGGCCGCACCAGCTCTCGGGCGGCGAGAAGCAACGCGTCGCCATCGCCCGCGCGATCGTCGGCGAGCCCACCGTGCTGCTCGCCGACGAACCCACCGGTGCGCTCGACACCGTGGCGGGGGCGGCGATCCTCGGTGTGCTCCGCGAACTGCACGCCGCCGGCACCACGGTGCTCGTCATCACGCACGACCTGGAACTCGCCGCGTCGCTGCCCCGACAGGTGCGCATGCGGGACGGCCGGATCGAGGACGACAGCAGGAGCGACGCAGCGCGCCTCGCAGCGGCGATCGGCGCGGTCCCGGCCGTCTCCACCGAGGCCGCGCGGTGAGCGCCCGCCGCACGCTCGGCACGGGCGACCTGCTCCGGCTCGGGGTGTTCGGCCTGCGGACCCGACCGACCCGCGTCGTGCTCTCCGCCCTCGGCATCGCGATCGGGATCGCCGCCATGATCGCGGTCGTGGGCATCTCGTCCTCGAGCAAGGCCGCGCTCGACCGGGTCCTCGACGCCCTCGGGACGAACGTCCTGACGGTCACGCAGGCGGAGTCGTTCGCGGAGCAGGTGCCGCTGCCCGCCACCGCCGTCGAGTCCGTCCAGCGGCAGGACGACGTGCTCGAGGCCGCCGGGGTGGGCAAGGTCGAGGACGCGCGGGTCTACCGGACCCCGTACGTGCCGACGGCGGAGACGAAGGGCATCGGCGTCCTCGGGGCCGAGGGGGACGTCCCCGAGGTCCTCGGCGGCTCGGTCGCGGCCGGCCGGTGGCTCGACCCGGGATCGGCAGCGCCGGCACAGGTCGTGCTCGGCGCGACGGCGGCACGCGCCCTCGGCATCGACCGCGTGACGGCGGACACCCGCGTGTGGCTCGGCGGTCGCTGGGTGCAGGTCGTCGGCGTCCTCGGGCCGCTGCAGCTCGCCGAGGACCTCGACAACCAGGTCTTCGTGCCCCGTGGCCTCGCCGCCGACCTCGGCTGGGACGGGCATCCGTCCGCGGTCTACACCAGGGCCGACCCCGACCGGGTCGCCGCCGTCCGCGACCAGCTCCCGCGCACGGTCAGCCCGGCGTCCCCGGCGGACGTGGCGGTGACCCGCCCGTCCGATGCACTCGCGGCGAAGAACGCGACCGACGACTCGTTCACCGGGCTGCTCGTCGGCATCGGTGGCGTGGCGCTCCTGGTCGGCGGGATCGGCGTCGCGAACACGATGGTGATCACGGTGCTCGAGCGACGGGCGGAGGTCGGTGTCCGCCGAGCGCTGGGAGCGCGGCGACGGGACGTCCGGGACCAGTTCCTCGTCGAGTCGCTGCTGCTGTCGTTCCTCGGCGGCGTCGCGGGGGTGGTGATCGGCGTGGTCGTCACGCTCGTGTTCGCGCTCGGGCAGGGGTGGCCGGTCGCGATCCCGCTCTGGGCCGTCGCCGGCGGGCTCGGGGCGACCGTGCTCATCGGCGGGCTGTCGGGACTGTCGCCGGCTGCGAAGGCGGCGCGGATCCCGCCGACGTCGGCGCTCGCCGCGGCCTGAGGCGGGCGGGCAGGACCGAGCCGGGAGGCACGGGGCCGGGTCGGACGGACCGGTCCCGTGCCTTCCTCCGCGTTGGCGATGTTGGTTCTCCTGTGGAACGGTTGCGTTCGTGTTGGTTCAGCACGTACAGTGCTCAGAACCAACGGGAACGAAGGAGTCCGGGCATGTACGCAACGGAGCGGCACGAGGCCATCGCCGCGGCCCTGCAGTCCGCGGGCCGGGTGTCCGTCGCCGGGCTCGCCGAGCACTTCGACGTCACCACGGAGACCGTCCGCCGCGACCTGGACGCCCTCGAGACCGCCGGGGTGCTGCGCCGTGTGCACGGCGGAGCGGTCCCGGTCGAGCGGTCGAGCCTCGTCGAGCTCAGCGTCGCCGAGCGGGAGGGGCAGCACGGCCCGGAGAAGACCGTGATCGCCCGGGCCGCCATGCGCCTGGTCCCGCCGACGTTCACCGGGTCGATCGCGCTCGACGCCGGTACGACGAGCGGTGCGGTCGCCGCCGAGCTCGCCCGCTGGGAGCCCGCCACCCCCGGCGCGACGATCACGGTCATCACGAACTCCGTCCCGATCGCGGGCGTCCTCCAGCACAGCGCACACGTCGAGCTCCACCTCCTCGGCGGCCGGGTGCGCGGGGTGACGAGCGCCGCCGTCGGCACCGCGACCGTCGAGCAGATCGGCGCGCTCCGCCCCGACGTCGCCTTCGTCGGGACGAACGGCCTGTCCGCCGGCTTCGGCCTGAGCACGCCCGACGAGCACGAGGCCGCGGTGAAGGCCGCCTACGTCCTCGCCGCCCGACGGAGCGTGGTCCTCGCGGACGCGGCGAAGCACGGCGTCGAGGCTCTCATGCGCTTCGCCCGACTCGACGAGATCGACACGCTCGTCACCGATCAGGAGCCGCCGGCCGACCTCGCCGGGGCCCTCGCCGACGCCGACGTCGAGGTGGTCGTCGCATGAGCGCCCGCATCGTCACCGTGACGCCGAACCCCTCGCTCGACCGCACGATCGAACTGTCCGGGGAACTCCAGCGCGGCGCCGTGCAACGAGCCGTGCGGTCCACGGCCGAGCCCGGCGGCAAGGGCGTCAACGTCTCGCGGGTCGTCGTCGCGAGCGGCGGGGACACCGTCGCGGTCCTGCCCGGCGACGAGACCGACCCCGTGCTGCTCGGCCTCGCCACCCGCGGGATCCCCACCGCAGCCCTGCCGATCGGCGCCGCGCTCCGCTCGAACGTCACGGTCACGGAGCCGACCGGCGCGACGACGAAGCTCAACGAGCCGGGCCCGTCGCTCGCCGGCCGGCTCGACGACCTCGCGGAGCTCGTCGCCACCACCGCCGGGCCCACCGCGACCGGACCGGCCGCACGCTGGGTCGTGCTCGCCGGGTCCCTCCCGCCGGGGCTGCCGGACGACGCACTCGCCGTGCTCGTCCGCGCGGTCCGGCAGCGACACGGCGACGACGTCAAGGTCGCGGTCGACTCGTCCGGCGTCCCGTTCACCGCGCTGCTGCAGTCGGGGGAGCGGATCGACCTGGTGAAGCCGAACGCCGAGGAACTCGCCGAGGTCGTCGGCGGCGACCCGGAGGCGTACGAGCAGGAGCCGGGACTCGCCGCCGCCGCAGCCGCACGGCTCCGGGAGCGCGGCGTCGGCACCGTCCTGCTCACCCTCGGCAGCGCCGGCGCCGTCCTCGTCGACGGCACCGGCTCGTGGTCGGCAGCGGCACCACGGATCACGGCACGCTCGACCGTCGGAGCGGGTGACTCCGCGCTCGCCGGGTACCTGCTCGCGGAGGTCGCCGGAGCTCCGCAGGAGCGTCGACTCGCCCAGGCCGTCGCCACCGGGGCAGCCGCCGCGGGCCTCCCGGGCAGTGACGTCCCCGCGCTCGACGCCACCGATCCCGACGCCGTCGTCGTCCGTCGCCTCGACCCGTCGGCGGTCAGCTCCCCAGCGGAGCACGCCACCGATCAACCCGTCCCGCACGTCGTCTGACCTCCCCGGCCCGTCGTCCGCCTCCCGGCCCGCCCCGCCGCCGGAGCACCACCAGCACACCGTCCCACCAGCACACCCGTCCCACCAGCACAGCCCCCCGGCGCACCGCGCCACTGCGAAGGAGCAACCCATGTCCGCTGCGCACAGCACCGGCGCCGGCGACGGTGCCGGCCTGATCGGCGTCGACCTCGTCGGCCTCGACGAGGACCTCGGCGCCACGTCGTCCGACGTCATCCGCGTCCTGGCCGACCGCATCGCCGCGACCGGCCGCGCCGCCTCCGGCGAGACCCTCGCCACGGACGCGATCGCCCGCGAGGCGAGCGTCGGCACCGGCGTCCCCGGCGGCATCGCCATCCCGCACGCCCGGTCGACCTCGGTCACGGCCCCGACGCTCGCCTTCACCCGCCTCGCGCGGACGGTGCCGTTCGGTGCGCCCGACGGCGACGCCGACGTCGTGTTCATGATCGCGGTGCCCGACGGCGCGGACAAGGACCACCTCACCGTCCTGTCGACCCTCGCACGTGCGCTCATCCGCGAGGACTTCACCGCAGCCCTCCGCGCCGCGACCACCCCGCAGGAGATCGTCGACCTGGTCGACCGCGAGGTGAGCGGCGAGGTCGCCGCAGCCGGTGTCGGTGCCGCTGGTGTCGGTGCCGCTGGTCGGGCCTCCACCGCGACCAGCCGGGAGGCCCGTCCCACCCCGGCAGCGGACACGCACGTCGTCGACAGCGACACGACCGGCACCGCCGGTCGCCGGAAGGTCATCGTCGGCGTCACCGCCTGCCCGACCGGCATCGCGCACACCTACATGGCCGCCGACGCCCTCGTCGCGGCCGCCCAGCGGGCCGGTGCCGAGATGCACGTCGAGACGCAGGGGTCCTCGCAGGTCGAGCCGCTCGACCCCGCCCTCATCGCCCGTGCCGACGCCGTCGTCTTCGCGGTCGACGTCGACGTCCGGGACCGCTCGCGGTTCGCCGGCAAGCCGCTCGTCTCCGGCCCGGTCAAGCGCGGCGTCGACGAGCCGGACGCGATGATCGCCGAGGCGCTCCGCGCGGCCGACGACCCCGCGGCCACCCGGGTCTCCGGCTCCGCGGCCGAGGCGGGCACGAGCACCGCGAAGGACGAGCACTTCGGGCAGGCGCTCAAGCGCTGGCTGCTCACGGGTGTGTCGTACATGATCCCGTTCGTCGCGGGCGGCGGGCTCCTCATCGCCCTCGGCTTCCTGCTGTCGGGCTACGGCATCGCGCTGGCGCACGGTGACGACGGCGTCAACAACGCGGTCTGGACGCTGCAGCACTCCACCCTCCTCGACCTGCCGTCGCAGGGGCTCGGGTACTACCTCGGTGCCGCGGCCTTCCAGATCGGCTCCGTGTCGCTCGGGTTCCTGGTGGCAGCGCTCGCCGGGTACATCGCCTACGCGATCGCCGACCGGCCGGGCATCGCGCCGGGCTTCGTCGCGGGGTCCATCGCCGTGTTCATGAACGCCGGGTTCCTCGGCGGGCTCGTCGGTGGTCTCATCGCCGGTGCCGCCGCCTACTGGATCGGCCGCATCCCGACCTGGCGCTGGCTGCGCGGGCTCATGCCGGTCGTGATCATCCCGCTGTTCGCGTCGATCATCGCCTCGGGCCTCATGCTCCTCGTGCTCGGCGGCCCGATCGCCTGGCTGATGACGCAGCTCACCGGCTTCCTCAACTCGCTCTCCGGTGCCTCGGCGGTCCTGCTCGGCATCATCCTCGGCCTGATGATGGCGTTCGACCTCGGCGGTCCGGTGAACAAGGTGGCGTACGCGTTCGCCGTCGCCGGGCTCGGTGCCGGCAGCGCGTCCAACGTCGTGCCGTTCGAGACCATGGCCGCGGTGATGGCCGCCGGCATGGTGCCGCCGCTGGCCCTCGCGCTCGCGTCGACCGTCCTGTACCGCAAGGGGTTCACGAAGCCCGAGCGCGAGAACGGCAAGGCCGCGTGGTTGCTCGGCGCGTCGTTCATCTCCGAGGGCGCGATCCCGTTCGCCGCCGCCGACCCGCTGCGGGTGATCCCGGCGTCGATGGTCGGTGCGGCCGTCACGGGTGCGATCTCGATGGCGGCGGACGTCACCTCGCGGGCACCGCACGGCGGGTTCTTCGTGTTCTTCGCGATCGGGAACCTGCTCATGTTCACCGTCGCGATCCTGGCCGGCACGGTCGTGTCCGCGCTCGTGCTCGTCGCGCTGAAGAAGTGGGTGCGCCGGGCGCCGGCCGCGACCGACGCGGCTGCCGGCGAGGCAGCGTCCGCCGGCGAGACGGTGGGGCAGCGCGCGCCGGTCGCCGCGTAGCGCGTCCGAGCCCTGCGACACGCCGCCGGGCTGCCGACACGCCGCCGGGCTGCCGAGACGCCGCCGAGCACACGAGACGCCACCGGATCCGGCGGCGTCTCGCGCGTCTGGCGGCGTCTCGTGCAGACGCCCCCGTCCCGCACGGGACTGACGGGAGGCTCCCCACCGGTGGGCCCGGCGGCGTGGGCTCGGGTGCCAGCTGGCTCCGGGCCTCCCGTCCGTCGCGACGCGCGCGAGCGGTGCGCCGAGGTTCCGCGATCACGGCATCTCGGGGCGCGAGGCGCGCGTATCACGGAACCTCGACGGGAGCCGGCGGGGTGTTGCGGAACCGCGGGCAGGACCCGGGGCGGGGACGCACCCCGGAGTCTGTCAGGCCACTCAGGCAAGGTGGCGGGATGACGACCGCCGTACCCTCGACCGTCGCCCACGTCGGCGCCACCACCGCGTCCTCCGGATCGGGAGGCGGCCCGGACCCCGACATCGGCGGGCTGACCGGCCTCGTCCTGCAGGTGATCGACACGATGGGGGAGTGGGGCGTCGCCCTCATGCTCTTCATCGAGACGGTGTTCCCGCCGATCCCGTCCGAGGTGATCCTGCCGCTCGCGGGCTTCCTCGGCGGTGCCGGGCGCATGGACCTGACGCTCGTGCTCGTCCTCGCGACCGTCGGCTCGTACGTCGGGGCGCTCGTGCTCTACTGGCTCGGCGCGGTGATCGGCTTCGAGCGAACCGTCCGGTGGTTCGGCAAGCTCCCGCTCGTCGACGAGGACGACTTCCGCAAGGCGGCGTCGTGGTTCCACCGGCACGGGAAGAGCGCGGTGTTCTTCGGGCGTCTCGTCCCCGTCGTCCGCAGCCTCATCTCACTGCCGGCGGGTGCGGACAGGATGCACCTCGCCACGTTCTCGGTCTTCACGATCCTCGGCAGCGGGCTGTGGAACTCGGTGCTCGTGCTCGGTGGCGCGGCGCTCGGGACGCAGTACGAGCGCATCGAGGGGTACACCGAGTGGATCGACCGCGCGGTGTACCTCGCCGTCGTGGTGGTCGTCGTCGCGTTCGTCGTCCGGCGCATCCGCCGGGGCCGCGCGGCTGCCCGGAACTGACCCCGGCTGCCCGGAACTGACCCCGGCGGTCCCGCAACCCCGGCGACCACGCCGAGCGCGCTCGTCACTTCGCGGTGAGCGCCGACTCCTTGTGCGCGGCCTGCTTGCCCGACTTCTCCGACTCGATGATCCAGTACGGGTCGTCGTCCGTCGGCTTGAAGGTCTGCCCGTCGAACTCGAAGTCCTCCGTCTTCTTCTCGACGAGCTTGCCCGTCGTCTTCCCCTGCGACGTGTTCCACTGGACTTCGTCACCCTTGCGCATGTCGGCCTCCCGCCGTCCTCCGGAGGACACTCCGTCCGGGACGTGGACGGTACGCGCGGCCGCTGGATCATCCCTGGTGCGCAGTTCCGGCCCTTGCGCCGGTCACATTCGGGTAACCGCGGCTCGGATCGGCGGGGCCGCGGGTACCGTGGCCGGGGAGTCACACCGCGAACACCCGACGCGGATCCGGACTCCCGAGGGATCGACGTGCACCATGAGCCTGGCCACCGACAGCGCGCGGGCGGAGACCGTCCTGGCAGGACGGTACCGTCTCGTGAAACTGATCGGCACCGGCGGCATGGGTTCGGTGTACGAGGCCCGCGACGAACACACGTACCGCGCGGTCGCCGTGAAGATGTTCGCCACGCCGGAGCGCATGACCACCGCGGACCGGGTGCGCCAGGAGCGTGAGATCCGCCTGCTCAGCATGCTCTCGCACCCCGGGCTCATCCCGCTCTACGACGCCGGCACGCACGACTTCGAGGACGGCCCGCACCGCTACATCGTGATGGAGCTCATCGCCGACGCGACGCTGCTCCGCCGCCTGGCCGAGGGGCCGCTGCACAACTACGAGGTCGCGGACCTCGGCGCCCAGCTCGCCGACGCCCTGGCGTACGTGCACTCCCGCGGGATCGTGCACCGCGACGTGAAGCCGGCGAACATCCTGCTGAGCGACGAGGGCGCCTCCGGGTTCGTCCGCACGGTCAAGCTCACCGACTTCGGCGTCGCGCACTTCGTCGACGGTTCCCGCCTGACGAACGACGGCACGATCATCGGCACCGCCGCCTACCTGTCGCCGGAGCAGGTCGCCGGGGAGCCGATCAGCTACGCCACCGACGTCTACTCGCTCGGACTCGTGCTGCTCGAGGCGCTGACCGGCGTGCAGGAGTACTCCGGCACCGTCATCGAGGCCGCGCTCGCCCGGCTCCGCCGCAACCCGTCGGTGCCCGACTCGGTCGCCTCGGAGTGGCGTGACCTGCTCACCAAGATGACCGCCCGCGACCCCGCGAAGCGCCCGACCGCGGTCGCGGTCGCGCGCGCTCTCCGCGGCGGGTCGACCCAGGTGACCGGACCGGTTCCGCTCGGTCCCGGTCGCGAGGTGCATCGACGCGAACACCGGATGCACCGTGCCGCCCACCGTCACGCACGACGTGGCACCTTCGACGCCGCCCGCCGCTGGCGCCGACGGAACGTCATCGCGGCGTCGGTCACCGCGCTCGCGGTCGCCGCCGCCTGCGTCGGGTCGTACGTCGTGGGCGCGCTGCACTGACCTGCACCGCATCGCCCGGCACCGCACCGACCGGCACTGCACCGCACCGCACCGCACCGCCAAGCCCGGCCGGCAGCGTTCGCTGAGCGCGCCGCTCCCGACCCGTCCGCGCGCGGAGCGATCGGGCAGGATGGGTGCATGAGCGACCAGCGCTGGATCAAGATCTGTGGCCTCTCGACGCCGGAGACCCTGGACGCCGCCGTCGACGCCGGTGCGGACGCGGTCGGCTTCGTCTTCGCCGCGGGCAGCCCCCGCACGGTGACCGCCGACGCCGCGAAGGCACTCGTGGAGCGGCTGCCGGACGGCATCGACGCCGTCGGGGTCTTCCGCGACCAGGCGATCGACGAGGTCGTCGGCATCGCCTCCGAGGTCGGCCTCACCACCCTGCAGCTGCACGGCCGGGAGTCCGCGTCGGACTTCGCCCGCGCCCGCGACGCCGGGTTCTTCACCATCCGGGCCGTCGCCGCCGCCGACTACCTGCGCGAGACGCCCGAGCAGCGCGCTTCCTTCGACCACGACCTCCTGCTGCTCGACGCGGCCGAGCCCGGGAGTGGACACCTCGTCGACCCCGCCACGCTCACGGGGTCGGTGGACGAAGCCTGGATCCTGGCCGGCGGCCTCACCCCCGCGAACGTCGCCGACCTCGTGCAGCGGCTCGACCCGGACGGCGTGGACGTCTCGAGCGGCGTCGAGTCGTCGCGCGGCGTCAAGGACGTGGCACGGATCCGCGCCTTCGTCGAGGCGGTCCGCAGCATCCCCTGAGCCGCACGCGCGCGGACGACGGACGGGAGGCTCCCCACCCGCCGGTGGGGAGCCTCCCGTCCGTCCCGTGGTCCGCCGTCAGGCGGTGCGGAGCGTGGGCACCAACTCGCGGAGGAACGCGTCGGTGTCCTCCCAGCCCTCGACCGCGTGGCAGGGGACGCCGAGCGCCTTGACCGGGTAGTCGTTGCCCTCCGGGTCGAGCCGGTCCCCGACGAAGAGCATGTCGTCGAGCGCGATGCCGGTCAGCTCCGCGAGGCGCTGCATGCCGTACGCCTTGTCGATGCCCTTGCGGGTGATGTCGATGCTCGTGGAGCCGCCGGAGCGGACCTCCAGGTCGGGGAGCTCGGCCTGCACGCGGCGACGGAGGTCGTCCTTCTTCGCACCGGTCGGGTCCCACAGCTTCTTGACGTCCACCGGAGCCGTCTGGCCCAGCGCGGAGAACGTGATCTGCGAACCGCGGTCCTCGAGGATGGCGCCCCACGTCTCGGACTCCCAGTACCCGGCGGCCTTGGCCTGGGCCTCGACCGCTGCGAGGGCACGCGTCTTCTCGTCGTCGGTCAGGTCTTCGGCGTACTGCAGCGCCCAGTCCCCGGCGTCCCACCGGTAGTACCGCGTCCCACACGTCGGCATGAGGTGCAGCGCGTCGAGTGCCAGGCCGTCCCGGTCTCGGAGCGGGGACACGAGCTGCTGTTCGAACTGCTGGAAGTTGCCGCCGCTGATCACGGCGACGGGGACGACCTCGAGCAGGGACGCGAAGGTGTCGAGCATGCGGGGGTCGAGCGGCGACTTCGACGGGGCGAGCGTGTCGTCGAGGTCGAACGCGACGAGGCGGGGTGTGGACATGCCCTCGATCATGCCAGGACCCGGTGTCCGGACCGAGTGGGGCGGGCCCGGAGGCGTGCCGGGCCCGCCCGTCGGGTCACTCCTTGACGAGCACGACCTCGTCGAGCGGGAGGCGTGTGCGCTCCGCGGTCTCCCGGGCGGCGGCCTTCTCGTCGAGCTGCGACGGGTCGGCGACGTGCCCGATCGCGGTGACCGTCACGGGCACGAGGTGCTCCGGCAGGGCGAACGCCGAGCGGATGGCGTCGACCTCGAAGCCGCCCATCTGGTGCAGGTGCAGGCCCTCGGCGTGCGCCTGGACGGCGAGCGCGGCGACCGACTGGCCGAGGTCGTACTCCGCCCAGCGACGCGGCTCGCCGTCCGCGGTCACCGGCTCGGCGATCGCGACGAGCAACGCACCGGCGCGGTGCGCCCAGGCACCGTTGAAGCCCATCAGCGTCGCGTGGATCGCGTCGAAGGTCGGGGTGCCACGGCGACCGACGACGAAGCGGCGGGGCTGCGTGTTCGCGGCGGACGGCGCCCAGCGAGCGGCCTCGAGGAGCGCGTCGAGCTGGTCGTCCGAGATGGTGGCGGACTCGTCGAACGAGCGGGGGCTCCAGCGCTCCTCGAGGAGCGGCACGAGGGGCTGGCTGGAGTCGGTGGTGCGGGAGAGCGTCGTCGTCATGCTCGCTGGAACAACCCTCCGGGCGCGCACGATTCCCGATCCGCCTGCGAGGATGGGCACGATGAGTGGTGTCCTGGTCGGCTTCGCGATCATCGGCGTCGTCATCGCGACCGGCTACGGCGTCGGGCGGGCGGGGTCGCTCGGGCCGCACGCGCAGTTCGTGATGAGTCGGCTGGCCTTCTTCGTGCTCATGCCGTGCCTGCTGTTCCACACGATCGCCACGGCCGACGTCGCGACGCTGTTCTCCCCGATGCTCGCCGTGTCGGCGCTCTCCGCGCTGTCGGTGGCCGTCGTCACCGCGACCGTGTTCGCGCTCGTGCTGCGGCGCCCGCTCACCACGACCACGGTCGGTGCGTTGGCGGCGTCGTACTCGAACGCGAACAACATCGGCCTGCCGGTCGCGGTCTACGTCCTCGGGCAGGCGACCGCCGTCGTGCCGGTCATCATGCTGCAGCTCGTCGTGATGGCGCCGATCGCGCTGACCGTCCTCGACGCGGCCACGGCCTCCGGGGGCGGCTGGCGACGCCGGGTGCTCGGCCCGGTGTCCAACCCGCTCATCATCGCGTCGCTGCTCGGGCTCGTCTGCTCGATCACCGGGCTGACGCTGCCGGACCCGGTCCTCGAACCGTTCGTGCTCGTCGGCGGTGCCGCGGTACCGGTCGTGCTGCTCTCGTTCGGCATGAGCCTGCACGGCTCGGCTCCGCTGCGGGACCCCGCGATCCGGCCCGACGTGCTGCTCGCGACCGGCGGGAAGCTCCTGGTGATGCCGGTGGTGGCGTTCCTGCTGGCCCGGTACGCGTTCGGCCTGGACCCCGCGCACGTGTTCGTCCTGACGGTCCTCGCCGGGTTGCCGTCGGCGCAGAACGTGTTCAACTACGCCCAGCGGTACGACGCCGCGGTCCCGGTCGCGCGGGACGTGGTGCTCCTGTCGACGGTCGGCTCGGTGCCGGTCCTGGTCGCGATCGCGGCGCTGCTGCACCCGTAGGCGGGCGCTCGGCGCGTCAGAAGATCATCGGGCGGTCGTCGTCCAGGACCGTGTCGAGGTCCAGGTCGACCGACACCGGCACGTGGTCGCTCGGGGCGTCGCCCTTCCGCTCGTCCCGGTGGATCGTCGCGCCGACCGTGACGTCCGCGAACGCCTGCGACCCCATCACGAAGTCGATGCGCATGCCCTCGTTGCGGGGGAAGCGGAGCTGCTTGTAGTCCCAGTACGTGTACCCGGTGGGGACGAGCGGCCGGACGACGTCCTGCAGCCCGCGCTCCTCGAACGTGCGGAACGCGGCGCGCTCCGGCTCGCTGACGTGTGTCGACCCCTCGAAGACGCGCATGTCCCACACGTCCTCGTCCAGCGGGGCCACGTTCCAGTCGCCCATCAGCGCGAGCGGCAGGTCGGGCTCGGCCGCCAGCCACTCGGATGTCCGGTCGGCCAGCTGGGCGAGCCAGTCGAGCTTGTACGTGTAGTGCGGGTCACCGAGCTCGCGGCCGTTCGGGACGTACAGGCTCCAGAGGCGGACACCCTCGACGGTGACCCCGATCGCGCGGGCCTCGACGGGCAGGCCCGGTCCCTCCTGGCCCTTGAGGAAGCCGGGCTGGCCGGGGAAGTCGCGGGTGACGTCCTCCATCGGCAGGCGGCTGGCGAAGGCGACGCCGTTCCACTGGTTCAGGCCGTGCGCCTCGACCGTGTAGCCGGCGGCCTCGAACGCCTCGACCGGGAACTGCTCGGGCTTGCACTTGATCTCCTGCATGCCGAGGACGTCCACGTCCTCCCGCACGAGCCAGTCGACGACCCGACCGACTCGGGTCCGGACGGAGTTGACGTTCCAGGTCGCGACACGCATGCACCGAACCTACCGGGATCGACCGACCGGGCGGACGTGCACCGGGGTCAGGGTGTTCCCTGGACGGACACATCACGACCAGGACCGCTGGAGGCACTCATGGCGACGACGACGAACTCCGACCGGGTGGACGGCACGACCACCGGCAGCACCACCACCCAGGTCACCTCGGCCGGGCGCACGATCATCGACGACGCCGTGGTCGCGAAGGTCGCCGGCATCGCGGCCCGCGACGTCCCCGGCGTCCACGCACTCGGCGGGAACACCGCGCGGGCGTTCGGTGCCATCCGGGACGCCATCGGGTCGAGCGACCTCGGCCAGGGCGTCCGGGTCGAGGTCGGTGAGACCCAGGCGGCCGTCGACCTGACGATCGTGGTCGAGTACCCGACGCCGATGCAGCAGGTGGCGGCCGGCGTCCGGCAGGCCGTCACCGACGCGATCACCGACCTCGTCGGCCTGCAGGTCACCGAGGTGAACATCGCGATCGTCGACGTGGACATCCCCGCACTCGACGCTCCCGTCGTCCCCGAGACGCGCGTCCGGTGAACGCCACCGTCGTCGGCATGGCCGTCGGAGCGGTCCTGGCGGTCGTCGCCCTGACGCTCGGGTTCTGGGCGTTCGTCGTGGTGGCCGTCGCGATCGCGGTCGGCGGACTGGTCGGCCGCATCGTCAGCGGCGACGTCGACGTGCGTCGACTGCTCGACGTGCTCCGCGGACGACGGAGCTCCTCGTGAGCCACGTGCCGGTGCCCGGCACCGACCGGATCGCGTCCCCGGCCCTGGTGCACACCGCGCAGGCGGTCGCCGCCGAGGTGCTCCGGGCACCGTTCCGGGAGGTCCGTGCCCGGGTCGTCGACGACGGTCGCGGTGCCCTGGCGGTCGAGGTGACGAGCCCGCTGGCTCTGCCGGTCCTCGGCACGCACGCCGTTCCGCACGAGCCCGTCCTCGCGACCGCGCACCGCGCGCGCACCTCGATCGCGGAACGGCTCCGGACGATCACCGGGCGGAAGGTCGCGCGCGTCTCGCTGACGTTCTCGTCCGCCGTCCTCGCCCGGCCGCGGAGGGTCCGGTGAGCACGAGTCCCGCGAAGGGGACCCCGTCCGCTGACGACGACCGCTCCGTGCGCCGCCTCGTCCGTCGGGAGACGTCCGCGTCCCGGTCGGTGTCCGTCGTCGTCGCGATGACGTTCCTCGTCCTCGTCGCGGTCACGGTGGCCGTCGCCGCCGTGGTCGTCCTGCTCGGGCAGCGCATCGCCGGGGTCGACCCCCGGGACGTGGTGGACGCCGCCGTCCGTGCGCCCACCGGGCTGGTCGACGCGGTGGTCGTCGCCGTCGGTGCCGTCCTCGCGCTGCTCGGTCTCTGGTCCCTGCTGCACGGCCTCCTGCCGGCGCGACGTCCCCGACACGTCGTCCGCTCCGACCGGCTCGGCGTGGTCGTCGACGACGAGGTGCTCGCGTCCGCCGCCGCGCGCGCCGCCCGGTCCGCGACCCGGCTGGGACCGGACGCCGCCGTCGGGTCCGTCGGTCGCCGCGCCCTGGACGTCGTGCTCCTGCCCGCCTCCGGTGTGGACGTCGACGAGGCGTCTGCCGCAGCGGCTGTGGACCGTGAGCTCGCCGCCGTGGACGTCGTGCCGCCCCTCACCGCCCGTGTCCGGGTGCGCACCACCGGCAGGATCGACGGATGAACGGCACGAACCGCACGGTCGGTCGGATCGTCCTCGTGGTGGTCGGGCTCGTGCTGCTCGCCCTCGGGGTCGCCGTCGTCCTCGTGCAGACACTGCCCGACGCGGCCGACCGCTGGCACGTCGTCGCCGACACCGCACTCGGCGGCCTCGGCTCGGGAGCGGCACGGGAAGCCGCCGTACGCGCGTGGTCGGAGGTGCTCGCGGGCGCGGTCGCCCTCGGTGTCCTGGCGCTGCTCGTCCTCACCTCGATCCGGAGTGGCCGGACCGGCACGGTCGTGGACGACGACGGGCCCGCGGACGGCCTGCCCGGACGGGTCCGCATCGAGGCCGCGGCGATCGAGCACGCGCTCTCGTCCGCGATCGCCCCGCTGCCGCAGGTCGCGTCCCTCGCCGTCGACGTCCGCCGGGTCCGTCGTCGCACCGCGGTCCGGATCCTGGTCCGCACGCGCCGCGGAGCGCCCCCGCGTGAACTCGTCGAGCGGGTCGAGGCCGTCGTGCACGACCTCGACGCACTGCTCGGGGAGCGCCTGCCGGTGCTGCTGCGCATCGCCCGCGGCGGGTCGTCCCGGCCGGACCGGGTGCGCTGACCGATGCCCGGCGTCGGTGACGACGGCGAGCCGACGGACGACCTCGTCGGCCGCGGCGGACTGCCGGACGGTCCGGTCGAGGTCCCGGCCGCGGTCGTCGGGGTCGCCCGCGGGCGGCCGCTCGAGCCGGTGTGGGTGAACTCCGCCGGCGGACGGACCTTCCGTCTCGGCCCGACACCGGACCGTGCCGAGGGCTACGTGAAGTGGGTCCCTCCGCGCTACGCGCCGTGGATCGACGCCGAGGTTGCACGGCTTCGCTGGGCGGCCCGCTGGCTGACCGTGCCGGAGGTGCTCGAGCACGGGGCCGACGATTCCGGTGCGTGGATGGCGACGCGAACGGTGCCGGGCTGGAGCGCCGTGGACCCGCGGTGGCGGGACGACCCGCGCGCGGCGGTGATCGGTGTGGGGGAGGGGCTCCGTGCGCTGCACGACAGCCTGCCGGTGCCGTCGTGTCCGTTCACGTGGTCGACGGACGAGCGTCTCGACCGGGCACGAGCGGCCGGTCGGAACGTCGACGCGATCGGTCCGCAGCCCGCGACGGACCAGCTCGTGGTGTGCCACGGGGACGCCTGCGCCCCGAACACGCTCCTCGGAGCCGACGGCCGCTGGGTCGGGCACGTGGACCTCGGCGCGCTCGGCGTCGCGGACCGGTGGGCCGACCTCGCGGTGGCGTCGATGAGCCTGGGGTGGAACCACGGCCCGGGCTGGGACGACCTGTTCCACGAGGCGTACGGGCTGCCGCAGGACCCGGAGCGGACGGCCTGGTACCGGGCGTTGTGGGAACTCGACGTGGATGACGTGGACGACCCACGGCGTGCGGCCTGACCCGCCGAGTGGCCTGACCAGCCGGGTGGTCTGACCGACCGGGCGGTCCGGTCGCGCGGGCGCTACTGCCGGGCACGGGCGCCGCGGCCGGGCCGGGGGCTGCTGCCGGGCTAGAAGCCGACGCCGCGTGCACCCATGAACGACACCGGGTCGACCGTCCCGCCGCCGACGTGGGTCTCGAAGTGCAGGTGGCACCCGGTCGAGTTGCCGGTTGATCCAACGAGGGCGACGAGGGTCCCGGCGCCGACCTGCTGGCCGGGGGAGACCCGGAAGCCGCCGGCGACGATGTGCCCGTACGCGGTCTTCACGCCGCCGCCGTGGTCGATGCGGACGTAGTTGCCGTACCCGCCGTAGGGGCCGACGTACTCCACGGTGCCCGCGGACGCCGCGACGATCGCGGTCGAGCAGCCGCTGCCCAGGTCGATGCCGTCGTGCATGGCCGTCGCGCCGGTGTACGGGTTGACGCGGACCCCGTAGCCGCTGGTGATCCAGCCGCCCGCCGGTCGGACCCAGCCGGACCCGGACGGCGCCGTGGCACCGCCGCCGCTCGGCGCGGCCGGCGCGGCCGGTGCACTGCCGCCCTGGTTCGCCGCCGCGGCCGCGGCCTGCTGGTCCCGCAACTGCTGCGCCTGACGTGCCAGCTCGGCCTCGAGGGCCTTCCGGCGACGCTCCTCGGCGGCCTTGCGGATCCGCTCGCCCTTCTCGTACTGGGCCTCGGTCGTGGCGCGACCCGACGTCAGGGAGGCGAGCTGGGCCTCCAGTCGGGACTTGTTCGCCTCCTGCTCGTCGTACGCGGCCTGCGCACGGTCGGACGCCGCCTGTGCTTCGCCCATCCGGTCCTGTGCAGCCTGTGCGAGCTCCTCGAGCGCGAGCGCGGCGCGGTCGGCCTGGTCGGTGAGCGACCGGGCGACGGACGCGTCGTTGGTGGCCGCGGTCTCGACCCGTTCGGCCTGCTCGGACAGCTTGCTGAGCGCGCCGAGGTCGTAGAGGAGGTCCCGCGCGTCCTCGCCGCCGGTGAGCACGCTCGTCGTGACGTCGGCACCGCCGGACCGGGCCATCTGCGCGGCGAAGCGGCCGGCCTGGGCGGCACTCGCCTCGGCGACCTCGGCGTGCTCCTCCGCGTCGTCCCGCAGCGCCTGTTCCCGCTCGGCGGCGCGCAGGGCCCGGCGCTGGGCGGCCTCGAACGCGGCACCGAGCCGTTCGGCCTCGGCGCGGGCGGCGTCGACCTCGTCCGAGAGACCGGAGATGATCCCGCGGATCTCGACGATCTGCGACTGCTTGGCGGACTCCTTGCCGCGGGCCGCGACCACGTCGTCCCACGAGGGGTACGTGGCGGCCTGGGCGGCGGGCGCGTCGAGGACGAGCGTGCCGATGAGACCGGCGATCGCCAGCCCGGTGGCGAGCAGACGCCGCCGAGCCGTCGGCGCGGAGCGGGGACGGGGGGCGGTGACCACGGAGCGAGACATCGCAACGGAGCCTATACATCTCAACAGGCGGTTCGCTGCGGCGACGCTCCGCTGTGGACGGATCCGTGGCGTGATCGAGCCTGTGGACGACTCCGTCGCCGGATCGGAGCCGGACGACGGCCGGTCGGAGGTCAGAACCCGCGCTCGTGCAGGATCCGCTCGGCCGACCCAACGACCGTCCTCTGCAGCACCTCGGCGCCGCGGGTCCCCGCGTAGTCGTGGACGTCGTACCCGTCGCAGTGCGTGATCGTCGCCGGGGGGCCGAGCGAGTCCTCCACGGGCGTCGTCCAGACGTCCCCGGACCCGACGACCACGTAGTCCGGTCGGGCGTCCCGGTAGGAGCCGAGGTCGACGAGCCAGGGGTAGGTGTCGAAGGTTTCCCGGACCTGGAGCAGCCGGACGTCCTGGTCCGCGTAGGCGGCGAGCGGACGGATCGTCCAGAACTGACCGACGCCGACGGGATCGCGGTCAGCGGTGCGGTGTGCGTCCACCCACCGGTCGAGGCAGGCGACCGGTCCGTACCGGGCGTCGACGACCGAGCGGACCGTGCCCGGCGTGACCGCGACGCCCGCGACCAGGACCAGGGCGGCACCCACCGCCGACAGCGTCCGGAGGGTCCGCGTGGGTCGGTACAGCCGGGTCTGCCGGACCGCGGTCCGGGCGAGTTCGCACACCGCGACGAGCGCCAGGAGCGGCATCGTCACGACCGGCTCCAGGTAGCGGGGTGTCTCCGAGCCGGCGACGACGACCCCGACGGACACCGCCACGATCGTCACGAGTGGCAGCGCGGTCGCGAGCAGCACCGCTCGGGAGGACCGCGTCCGCCAGGCCCAGACCGTGCCGCCCGCACTGAGCAGCACACCGAGCAGCATGAGCAGCAGCCCTGCGTCCCCGGAGGCCGAGGCGGCACGGTCGTCGGTGAGCGCCGCGAAGAACGCGGCCGTCGTGCCGGCCCGGTCGGGGTGCACGTACGTCGACGGGTCCAGGGAGACGAAGGGGCGGAGTGGGATCCGGACGAGGTACCCGACCACGGCGCCGACGGTGAGGGCTCCGGCGACCAGGCCCGCCGGTCGCCACGGCACCCGGCGCGCGACGACGAGCAGGGCGAGCGTGACGACGACGGGTCCGGCGGACCACGGGACGTACAGCGGGTTCGACCCCGTGCTGAGTGCCGCGACGACGCCGATCGTCCCGAGCACCGGCAGCGACGCCCGGCCGGTCCGGACGGTGCGCAGCACGAGCACCGCGGTGGCGAGCATCGCGAGCACGGCCCCGTAGTAGTAGGTCGTCGTGAGCAGCAGGGAAGCGAGTTCGAGGGACGTCGCGGTCGCCGAGGACTCGGTCAGGACGAGCATCGTCACGAGCACGACGGCGAGGACCGACACCGCGATCCGGGCCGGGCGGGCGGCGGCGACCATGAGCTCGTTCGCGGCCGCACGGACGAGCGCGTACACGGCGAGCAGCACCAGGACGCCGTTCAGCGCCAGGGCCTGCTGCGGCGTCGCGGTCACGGCGGAGACGGCCAGGTAGACCGGCAGCTCCGGGAAGAAGAACAGCGCCGGGGACATCGCCCACTCGAACGGCTGCCCGAGCGCGATCGACCGTGCCACGAGCGGCAGCAGCACGGAGTCGCCGTCGTACCAGAGCAGGGCGACCCGCTCCGTCGCGAGGACGTGGCGGAGCGCGACGACCGCCAGGGCCAGGGCGAGCAGGGCCCCCACGGCCTCGTGCCCGACCGCCCGCGCGACTGCGGAGCGGGGGCGGTGAGTGCCGGCCTCGAGCGGCCGTGCACCGTCCCGCGGTCGGACGAGGGGCATGACCGGAGCGTACCTGCGACCGCGTTCCGGGAGCCGGGCGGAGGGCTCCAGGGAGCGCGGACCGCCGGTCACCGCTGATCTCGGGTGCCGTCCCGGGAGCCGGGCGGAGGGCTCCAGGGAGCGCGGACCGCCGGTCACCGCTGATCTCGGGTGCCGTCCCGGGAGCCGGGCAGAGGGCTCCAGGGAGCGCGGACCGCCGGTCACCGCTGATCTCGGGTGCCGTCCCGGGAGCCGGGCGGAGGGCTCCAGGGAGCGCGGACCGCCGGTCACCGCTGATCTCGGGTGCCGTCCCGGGAGCCGGGCGGAGGGCTCCAGGGAGCGCGGACCGCCGGTCACCGCTGATCTCGGGTGCCGTCCCGGGAGCCGGGCGGAGGGCTCCAGGGAGCGCGGAGCGCCGGTCACCGCTAATCTTGGGCACCGTGACCCACGCGCGCGAGCAGTTGATCGAGCACATCAAGGCCGATGCGGTCTTCCACGGCGACTTCACCCTGACCAGCGGGAAGCAGGCGTCGTACTACATCGACCTCCGCAAGGTGAGCCTCGACCACCGCATCGCTCCCCTCATCGGTCAGGTGATGGCCGACCTCATCGCAGACGTCCCGGACGTCGATGCCGTCGGCGGCCTGACGATGGGCGCCGACCCGATCGCCAGCGCGGTCCTGCACCAGGCCGCTGCCCGCGGGGGCTCCTACGACGCCTTCGTCGTGCGCAAGGAACCGAAGGACCACGGTCGCGGCCGCCAGGTCGAGGGGCCGGACGTCCGTGGCAAGCGTGTGGTCGTCCTCGAGGACACCTCCACCACCGGCGGGTCGCCGCTCAAGGCGGCCGAGGCCCTCGAGCGCGAGGGCGCCGTGATCGCCGCCGTCGCCGTCGTCGTCGACCGGGACACCGGCGCGAAGGAGCGGATCGAGGCGGCGGGCTACCCGTACCTCGCTGCGATCGGGCTGGCCGACCTGGGACTGTCCGCGTGACCGAGGAGCGTCCGGACGACGCGCGCGAGCCCGACGGCCCCGTCACCCCCGACTCCGGGGACGACGGCCGGGAGGCCCGCCGTGCGCCCGCCCCGGACGCTCCGTTCTCGGGCCTCCGCAGCGCCGCGGACATCTTCGGCGCCCCGCTGACGGAGGAGGAGTGGCCCTCCCGGCGTGAGCGCCGTGAGGCCGAGCGTGCCGCCCGTCAGGCCGGTCGGCCGGAGCCCGAGCCGTTCACCGCCCCGGCGTCCGTGCCGGTCGCCCCCGCGTCGGCACCGGCTCCCGCGTCGGCACCGGCCCCCGCCTCGGCACCGGCGCCCGAGCTGGACCCCGGCGCGACCCAGGCGATCTCGATGCCCGAGGAGCTCGCGCTGCCCGGTGGCGTCGCCGGTCGGGTCCCGCCGCCCGCGGCCGTGCCGCCGGTGTCGAACGCCCCCGACCCGCGCGCGATCGTCCTGCCCACGGCCCGCTCCGACCGGGAGGCCCGCGCGGCCGAGGCCCGGGCGATCGAGGACGAGCGTCGACGCACCGACCCGGACGGCCTCGGACGGTCGGACGTGGACTGGCTCGGACGCGTGCGGCCCGGCGCCGTGCCGTCGGCCCACCCGTCGTCGTCGGGCGTGACGCCCGTGCCGCCGGCCCTCGCCGGTGGTCCGGACGCGCAGCCGCTCGGCGTCGAGGACGTCCTGCCCGCGACCGACGAACCGCCGACCTTCACCGAGCTCCTCCGGCTGCACGACGACGTGGACGGGGCCCCGCAGGCCGACCGCCCCTTCGACTGGTCGGTCCTCGGCGAGGAGACCGGCGAGGTGCAGACCACGCTGACCCAGGACGCCTTCGACACCAACCTCGTCGCCGCCGGGTCGTGGGCCACCGGGACGACCGTTCCCGACGCTGCCTCCCACGCCGACCCCGATCCGATCGACCCCGATCCGGTCGACGACGACCGGGCCGGCGAGCGGACGACGCCGTCGGGCGGGTCGAGCTGGTCGCTCAGCGACGAGGCCGCCCGGACCGGCGAGGTGTTCCCCGGTGACGTGACGGACGACGACAGCACGATGGCGATGCCCCTCGACCGCCACGGCGTCGACGACGACGGCGCGGGATCCCGCGACGGTGGCCACGACGACGGCGACCTCGACGGCGACCTCGAGGACGACCTGGACGACCCCGCCGGGACGGCTCCCACGGCCGCCTTCGCCCCGCGCTCGGCGGCTCCTGCCGTGCCGCCGTCGGTCCTCCCGTCCGTCGTGCCGCCGTCCTCCGCCACCCCGTGGTGGGAGGCGGAGGAGGACGAGTCGCCGCGGGTCG
The DNA here is from genome assembly GCF_003224295.1 of Curtobacterium sp. MCPF17_046. NCBI lineage: Bacteria > Bacillati > Actinomycetota > Actinomycetes > Micrococcales > Microbacteriaceae > Curtobacterium > Curtobacterium sp. MCPF17_046. Next base: position 121,463 of record NZ_QKLB01000008.1, read on the forward strand.
TGCCGGCGGACCACGTCCCCCCGATGGTCGAACCGGGCCCGCGCACCGCACGCCGCGCACCGGAACCGCGCACACCCTCGGACGACCGCGCGTCCGGAGCCGACGGGACGACCGGCTCGGACCGTGTGCACGACCGGGACCCCGCCCCCGAGCGGGACGGCGCCCCCTGGCGCCTCGCGCCCGAGGACATCGACCAGTCCGAGTGGCAGGGTCGCGAGACGAGCGACACCGGCGTCATCAAGGACCTGTTCGGTACCGAGGCGATCCAGCAGCTCCGTGACGCGGACGCCGCCCGTGCCGAGGACACGAGCACCCGGATGATGCCCGCCGTCGCGGCGACGCCCCCGTCCGGCCAGGCGGAGTCCCGGACGACGGACGCCGACCGTGCCAACTTCATCAACGAGGGGTTCGCCCGTCTGCAGAGCGAGGGACGGCGCGGCAAGCAGCTCCTGGTCTACGGCTCCGTCGCGATCATCGTCGTGCTCCTGCTCCTCGTTCTTGTCATCACCGCCTGGATCCGTGGGAACAGCCTCGAGGAGCAGCCGGCGTCGCCGTCGAGCAGCCCCGCCGGCGCGCTGGCGGTGCACCCGCCGACGAGCGCACTCGACTGACACGCCGACCGGCGGACCGACCGCGCCGAGCCGACACCCAGGCGCGGGGAGTGGAGTGGGACGGCCATGCCGACGCTCGCTTCGACCCTGACCGATCCCCGACCCGCCGTCCGTCTCCGGGCGGTGATGGCCGCCGGGACGACCCCGTCCGTGGACGAACTCGACGTCCTCGTCGCGCAGTGCGCGGTCGAGCCGGACCTGCAGGTGCGGGAGATGCTCACGTGGGCGCTGGTGCGCCTCCCGGCCGCGGTGGTCGTCCCGCGGCTGCTCCCGGAACTCGAGCGCCCCGAGGCGCAGGCCCGGAGCCAGGCGCTGCACACGCTCTCGAAGATCCGCGACGGCTCCGTGTACCCGCAGGTCGCGGAGCGGCTGTCCGACCTCGACCCGGGTGTCGCCAGGACCGCGTGGCGTGCTGCCGTCCTGCTCGCGCCCGAGTCGGAGCGGCCGGAGCTCGCCAAGACGCTCGCCGTGCAACTCGGCCACGGTGACGAGGAGACCCGGCTGGCGCTGAGCCGGGCGATCGCCGGGCTCGGGTCCGAGGTCGCCGGGCCGGTCCTCGCCGTCGCGGCGGAGCACCGGAACGTCGCGGTGCGGGAGCACGCGGCCGAGACGGCCCGGCTGCTCGAGGACCCGGACGCGGGGTCGGCGCTGGCGCTCGCGCGGGCGCGCCGTGAGGTCGCCCTCGGCCGGACGCGTTCCGCGAAGGGCTGACCGCAGGCGGCGGCAGTGCGGGCAGGGCAGCGCCCGGGGTTCCATGACTCGCCGTGGCCCTGCCCCCGCGGTTCCGGAATTCGCGCATCTCGGGCGCCGAGATGCGCGGATTCCGGAACCTCGGGGCGGGGGTCGGGCGCGGCGTGCCGTCAGTGCGGGGCGTCGGGCATCAGCCAGATGGCGGTCGCCGCGGCGGCTGGGAGGTCCACCAGCGCCTCCGCCCCGCCGGCGTCACGGCGCGCGACCGCCACCACCCCGGCGTAGTCGCGCACCTGTTCCACGCGGAGGTGCGTGCCGAGCCCGACCCCGAGTTCGTCGAAGTACCGCAGCAGCGCCGGGTCGTCGTCCGACACCCGGCCGACGGTCCCGCAGACGCCGGGGTCGACGGTCCCGAGCAGCGCGCCGGGCGTGTCCGGCACGACCCCCTCGGCGCTCGGGATCGGGTCGCCGTGCGGGTCGTGCGTCGGGTGGCCGAGGTCGGCGTCCACCCGGTCGAGGAACGTCTCCGACACGGCGTGCTCGAGCGCCTCCGCCTCGGTGTGCACCTCGTCCCAGGAGTACCCGAGCCGCTCGACCAGGAACGTCTCGATGAGGCGGTGCCGACGGACCATCGCCACCGCGGCCTGCCGACCGAGCGGGGTGAGCACGACGCCGCGGTACGGGGTGTGCTCGATGAGGCCGTCGCGGTCGAGCTTCCGGAGGTTGCCCGACACGGTCGACGCCGAGACGTGCAGGGCCGCCGCGATGTCCCGGGTGGCGAGGCCGTCGTCGCCGCGCTCGCCGGCCTTCCAGACGAGCTTGACGTAGTCCTCGGCCATCGTGCTGAGCGAGGGCAGGCGCATGCGCCAATGGTACGGCCGCTCCTGGTACAACCGGGAGGTGACCCCCGTCCAGCCTCCCGCCGTCCGTCGTCGCCGTCGCGGGTGGTGGCCGGTCCCGCCGTCGCTGCTGGTCGGGCTCGCCCCGCTGGTCGTGTTCGCCGTGGTGAGCATCGTGCGCTCGCGCCCGAGCGACGACTACCCGGCGCTCGGCCGCACGGTCGACAGCGTGGTGCGCGACCTCGTCGTCCCCGAGGCGGTCGTCGCGGGCATCCTGGCACTGGTCGTCACCGCCCTCGGGTGGTGGCGGATCGCGACGGTCGACCCGGCGCGGGGCGGACCGCAGTGGACGATGGTGGCGCCGCTCCTCGTCCTGGCGGTGTGCCTCGGTCGGCTCCCGCTCCTCGACTGGGGTGGGAAGAGCCTGCGGTACTTCCTGCTCCTCGCGCTCGGGGTCCTGCTGGTCGGTGTCGTCGAGGAGCTGATGACCCGCGGCGTGCTGCTCGTCGGACTCCGCCGACGCCTGCCCGAGATCTGGGTGTGGGCGCTCTCGTGCGTGCTGTTCGGGCTGCTCCACTTCCTGAACGTCCTGTCCGGCGCCCCGGTCGCCACGACCGTCCTGCAGGTGGTGTTCGCCACCTCGTTCGGGTCGGTGCTGTACCTGGCCCGGCGCCTGACCGGCAACCTGCTGGCCCCGGTGCTGCTGCACGCCTTCTGGGACTTCGGCGCGATCGGCGTCAGCGCCTCCGCACCGGGGTCGGTCGACGTCCTGCTCGTCGGACTGCTCGGCCTCGCCACGATCGCGGTGCTGCTGCTCGGTGTCGTCGCCGGCGGGCTCATCGCATGGCGGGATGACCGGGGCCGGCGCCTGCGCCGCCGGTGGCGGACCGTACCGCCCCTGGGAGCCGCCGCGGTGCGCGGTCCGGACACGGGCCTCCCGGCCGGAGCGGACGCCCCGGTCGAGCTGACGAGCTGACCGGTCTAGATCTCCACCTCGTACGGCTCGGTGTGCAGGAGCTCGTGCACGCCGGAGATGACCTCGCTCGGGCGGAACGGGTACTTGTCGATCTCGGCCTGGTCGCTGATGCCCGTCATGACGAGCACGGTGTGGAGGCCCGCCTCGATGCCGGCCTGCACGTCGGTGTCCATCCGGTCGCCGATCATGCCGGTGTTCTCCGAGTGCGCGCCGATCCGGTTCATCGCCGAGCGGAACATCATCGGGTTCGGCTTGCCCACCACGTAGGGCTGCTTGCCGGTGGCCTTCTCGATCATCGCGGCGATCGCGCCCGTGGCCGGCAGGACGCCCTCGGCGCTCGGGCCCGTCGCGTCCGGGTTCGTCACGATGAAGCGCGCCCCGTCGCGGATCAGGCGGACGGCCTTCGTGATCGCCTCGAACGAGTAGTTCCGGGTCTCGCCGACGACGACGTAGTCCGGTGCCGTCTCGGTCATGATGAACCCGGCCTCGTGCAGGGCGGTCGTCATGCCGGCCTCGCCGATGACGAACGCCGAGCCCTCCGGCATCTGCGACGCGCAGAAGTCGGCGGTGGCGAGGGCCGAGGTCCAGATCCGCTCCTCGGGGACGTGCAGCCCGGACTGGCGGAGTCGCGCGCTGAGGTCACGCGGCGTGAAGATCGAGTTGTTCGTCAGGACGAGGAACTCGGTGCCCTGGTCCTGCCACTGCCGGATCAACTCCGGGGCGCCGGGGAGCGCCTGGTTCTCGTGGACGAGCACGCCGTCCATGTCCGTCAGCCAGCACTCGACCTCGTCGCGGGATGCCATGCGGCCAGCGTAGTGCGCGGACCCGGTCGGAATCCCGAAGTGCCCTAGGCTTTCAGGGCGCGTTCCCGTACGCGTACCGGAAGCGTCAGGAGGAAGCCGTGCTCGTCGACCAGGACCCTCGTCCCAGCCCGGACGGTCTCGCAGCAGCACCTCGCCGCCGAGGCCGACCGAACGTGGTCTCACGCGACCAGGTCATCGACGCCGCCACCGTCATCGCGAACGAGGACGGCCTGGACCGCCTGTCCTTCCGAGCGCTCGGTGCGGCCCTCGGCGTCGCCCCGATGACCGTGCACCGGACGATCGGCGGCCTCGACGACCTGCACGCCGAACTCGTCCGCCGGACGGTCGACGAGTTCACCGCCACGTTCGTCTGGCCCGAGGACTGGCGCGCCGTGGTCCGGGTCTTCGCCACCACCTTCCGCGACCTGCTCGTCCGGCACCCGCTCGTCCTCGAGTCGCACAGCAGCCGGGCGCCGCTCGCCTCGTCGGAGTCGGACGCCGTCGTCGCGACCGTCGTCGGTGCCCTCCGCTCCGCAGGGCTGTCCGAGACCGAGGCGATGTACGCGTTCTTCGTCGTCTACGACTTCGTCGTGGGGCACACCGCCGTGCAGGTCGGGCGCGGCGACTCCGAGGCCGGGCGGCCCGAGCGGCACCGGCTGGTCGGAGAGGTCCTCGGCGAGCACTCGTACGAGGCGCGCTTCGCGCTCGGGCTCGACGTGCTGCTCGGCGGCATCGAGGCGCGGGTCGCGGACGCAGGGGTGCGGGCCGCGGGCTGAGCGTCGGACTGGAGGCGCGGTGCGCGCGCCGTACGCTGGTCACGTGACCCAGGGCCTCCCGTCCGGCGACCTGCCGGAGCCGTCTCCGGCGCTCCCGCCCACCCACGAGGCGACGACGCACGGGGTCGGGCCGCACCCACGGCCGTGGCCCGAGGGGCCGCAGTACGACCCGGAGCTGCTCGAACACGGGGACACCCGCAACGTCGTCGACCGCTTCCGGTACTGGTCGATGGCGGCGATCGTCGCCGACCTCGACACCCGCCGGCACGCCTTCGACGTGGCGATCGAGAACTGGCAGCACGACCTGAACATCGGGTCCATCGTGCGCAGCGCCAACGCCTTCCTGGCCGGCACCGTGCACATCATCGGTCGACGCCGCTGGAACCGCCGTGGGGCGATGGTCACCGACCGGTACCAGCACGTGCGGCACCACGAGGACGTCGCCGCGTTCCTCCGGGTGATGCGGGACGAGGGACGGCCGGTCATCGCGATCGACAACACCCCGGGGGCGGACCGCATCGAGACCGCCGACGTGCCCGAGCGCTGCGTGTTCCTGTTCGGGCAGGAGGGACCGGGGCTCACGGACGAGGCGGTCGCGGGCGCCGACGGGCACCTCGAGATCACGCAGTTCGGGTCGACGCGGAGCATCAACGCCTCGGCGGCTGCGGCGATCGTCATGCACAGCTGGGTCGTCCGGCACGCGGTGCTGCCGGGCTGAGGCGGGCGGGCCGTCCGTCGAGGGCCGTCCCGTCGAGGTTCCGGAATTCGCGCATGTCGACGTGCGAGAGCGGCGGATTGCGGAACCTGGGCGGGAGGCACGCGGCATGTCGTGCGACCTCGGCGCGGGCCCGGCGGGCGCGGGACTGGCGGGCGCGGGTCGGCGGAAGCCCGCGTGGTCGGACCGGTCTCGAGGTCGCGCGACTCGCCGTGGCCGTTCCGTCGAGGTCGCACGAACTGCGCATCGCGACGTGCGAGAGCGGCGGAGTGCGCGACCTGGACGGGAGGCGCGCGGCGTGTCGTGCGACCTCGGCGCGAGCCCGGCGGGCGCGGGCCGGCGGGCGCGGGCCCGGCGGGCCCGGGCCCGGCGAGTGCGGGCCGGCGTGCGCGGGCCCGGCGGGCGCGGCCGGCGGGAGCGAGCCGGCGTGGTCCGCGCGGTCTCGAGGTCGCGCGACTTGCCGTGGCCGTTCCGTCGAGGTCGCACGAACTGCGCATCGCGACGTGCGGGAGCGACCGATTGCGCGACCTGGGCGGGAGGCGCGCGGCGTGTCGTGCGACCCCGGCGCCGGTCGGGTGGGGGCGAGTCGGACGAGCCCGAGCCCGAGCCCGAGCCGGGCGGCCCGGGCACGCACCTGACGCGCGACCCGGACCGACCGTGGGCGGGATGACGGCACCGAGCGGGAGCCCGGCGCCGTCACCCCCGGGGGTCAGGCCCGGCGGCGGCGCACCGCAGCGAAGGCGGCGAGGGCGCCACCGAGGAGCATCGCGACCAGCGCGCCGACGCCCACGCCGAGGCCGACGGGCGAGCCGGTGAACGCGAGCTCGCCGGTGCCGTTCGAGCCCGGACCGGTGCCCGGTGCGCCGGCGGCCGTGGTGCTCGTACCGGTCGGGGTCGTGCCGGGGAGCACGGTGCCGTTCGGCGTCACGTCAGCGGTCGGGGTCGCGGGTGCACTCGGCGCCGGGGTGTTCGTCACCACGGCCGGGGTGGCCGGGGCGTTCGGCGTCGGGGTGTCCGTCGGCGTCGGCGTCGGCGTCGCGGGCGTGGTCGGGACCGCGGGCGTGCTCGGGGTGCCCGTCGGAGGGGCCGTCGGGGTCGCGGGGGTCGTCGGTGCCGGCGTGCTCGGCGTCGGCGTCGGCGTCCCGGTCGGGGTGGGGACCGGAGGTGCGACCGTGAGGCACGCGTCGGTCGACTCGCCGGCGAACGTCTTGTCGAAGGCGTGGTCGCCGTCGCCGGACGTCACCGAGACGGACCAGGTGTGCTTGCGGGTCGTGTCGAGCGGGAACGTCGTGTCGAACGCGCTCGGCCCGAAGCTCGTGGTGCCGTGGTCGGTGCCGTCGAGGACGACGTCGACCGTCGAGTTCGCCGGGTAGTTCGCGAGCGCGACGTGCAGCTGCGTGCAGGATGCCGACACCTCGGGGGTGTGTGCCGAGGCGACTCCGGTCACCGCGACGGCTGCGATGCCGCCGACGATGATCGAGGCCGCGGCGCCGCCGATGGTGCGGGTGAGGATGCGTGCCATGTTCTGTTCTCCAGGGATTCGGGTACTCCGAGGAGGGCCACCCGGGCAGGTGAGGCAGCATCGGTCAGGACACCGTGGGCAGGGACCCACGGCGAGGGCACGGGCAGGGTGACCTGTGCGTCCGACACGAGAGGGTGCTCGTGCCGCCGAAAGGATGCAGACGTCGGGATGAACTCGGGTGTTCCGTCCACGTGACCCCTCGGGTAGGGGTCGACCGAAGCCTAGTTCCGCTCAGGTACCAGCGCTGTCAGGATGTCCCGAAAGCGGGGACGGATCACCGACGCCCGCCTCAGTGCACATGTTGTCGCGGGTGCGTTCAGCGTGGGGCGGTCGTGCGGCGGGCGACGAGCCGTGGCTCGACCAGGACCTCGGTGGGGGTCAGCCCCGGGTCCGCGATGCGTTCGAGCAGCCGCACCCCGGCGCCGCGGCCGATGTCGATGCTGCGGTCGTCGATGCTCGTCAGGCCGACGTACCGGGATGCCGCGATCGGGGTGTCGTCGTACCCGATCACCGAGATGTCCTCGGGCACGCGGAGACCTCGGTCAGCGATGGCGGACATCGCGCCCAGGGCGGTCACGTCGTTCGCGGCGAACACCGCGGTCACCTCGGGGTTCTCGTCGAGGAGGCGGTGCGTCCCGGTGAAGCCGGTCTCCTCGGTGACGTCGGCGGCCAGGACCACGGCCACCCCGGTCACGCCGGATGGCCCGGTCGCGTCGGACGGCCCGGGCACGCCGTCCGACGCCGACCCGGCAGCCCGTGCACCCGCCGCGTCGATGGCGGCTCGCCACCCCTCGAGCCGGGCGTCGCTCGCCGCCGAGTGCCCTCCGACGAAGCCGAGCCGCACGTGCCCGAGGTCGATGAGGTGCTCGGCCGCCATACGCCCGCCGGCGAGGTCGTCGTTCGCAACGGTGTCCGCGCGGGCGAGCGCTGCCCGACCGCCCGCGACGACGACGGGCGTGCTCGCCGGGATCGCGAGGTCGGTGTCGGGCTCCCCGGCGATGACGAGTCCCTCGACCCGCATGGACAGGAAGCCCTCGACGGGGGAGACGTCGAGCCCGGTGTTCAGGAAGCGGTCGGCGACGACGAGTCGATGGCCCTGGTCCTGCAGCGCCTCGCGGAGGCCGGTCAGCAGGTCGACGAACCACTGGTTGCGGAAGTCATCGAGCACGACCCCGATCGTCCGGGAGCGGGTGCCGGCGAGCGACACCGCGGCGGTCGACGGCCGGTAGTCCAGCTCCTGGATCGCCGCGAGGACGGCCGCCCGACGCTGCTCACTGACCCGCGGGGAGCGCTGCAACACGAGGGACACGAGCGACTTCGACACCCCCGCACGCGCGGCGACGTCGTAGATCGTCGCGGGCTTGGTGTTCCCCATCGTCATCCTCGACCTCCGGCTGCGCACCCGCCGGATGCGTCCTCCCGATCGTAGCGCTGTCGCGCTCCACGCCCTGCCGGGCGGCGCACGGGCCGGGAGGCCCGGGTCGGTCCGGCCGCGCGCCTCCCGCCCGCCGTGGCGACCGCACCCGGGCCGGAACCAACAGCAACCGGTCCGCGCCGCGGGAGTCCGTGGTGCGGACCGGTTCTCGTCGTGCGTGTCTGGTCCGCGCCGCCCTGCCGGCCGGGAGGCCCGGGGCGGGTGCCCCCGCGCCTCCCGGCCGCCGTCGGGACCGGTCCCGTGGTCGGACACAACAGGAACCGGTCCGCACCGCCGGGTTCCGTGGTTCAAACCGGTCTTTGTTGTGCGGGTCCGGCCCGCGCCTGGCCAGGCCGCGCACGAGACGGGAGGCCCGGGCGGGCAGCCCCCGCGCCTCCCGGCCGCCGTCGGGACCGGCCCCCCAACCGACGCAACAGGAACCGCTTCGCATTGCGGGAGTCCGTGGTGCGGTCCGGATCTGGTCGTGCGGCTCCGGTCCGTGCCCTCCTGCCGGGCGGGAGGCCCGGGGCGGGCTGGCGAGGCCGCCCCGCCGGGCGGCCGGCTGCCCGCGCCTCCTGGCCGCGGTCGCGGCCGGTCCCGTGGTCAGACACAACAGGAACCGGTCCGCACTGCGGGAGTCCGTGGTGCGGACCGGTTCTCGTCGTGCGGGTCCGGTTCGCGCCCTCCTTCGGGGCGGGAGGCCCGGGGCGGGCTGGCCGCGCCGCCCTGCCGGGCGGGAGGCGCGCGGCCAGCCCGCCCCGAGCCTCCCGGCCGCCGTCAGGACCGCCCCCAACCGACGCAAGAGGAACCGGTCCGCGCCGCGGGAGTCCGTGGTGCGGACCGGTTCTTGTTGTGCGGGTCCGGCGCGCGTCGGCCCGTCCGCGCCGCGCCGCGGGCCCATTGCCGCGCGCCCGCCGCCGCGCCGCGCCGCCGCCGCGCGCCCCGCCGCCTACCCGATCAGGCTCGGCCGCAGGGCGCGCGCCCCGCCGCCTACCCGATCAGGCTCGGCCGCAGGTCGCGCAGCGTCCGCGTCCGCGTCTGCCGCGCCGTGACGAGGTACGACACCAGCAGCGCGCCGAGCAACCAGCAGAGCAGCACACCCGCGTCGCTCCACGCCGTGCCGAGCGAGCCGCCGTACATCGTCTGCCGGATGGCGTCGACGGAGTAGGTCATCGGCAGGGCGAAGTGCAGCGCGGCGAGCGGCCCGGGCAGGGTCTGCCACGGGAACGTGCCGCCCGCGGTGACGAGCTGGATGAGCATGAGCACCAGGCCGAGGAACTGCCCGACCGACCCGAGCAGCACGTTGAGCGTCATGATGATCGCCGCGAAGGTCGCCGACGCCAGGACCATGACGCCGACCGTCCCGCCGGCGTGCACGACGTCGAGGTCGAGGGCGTACCGGACGATCAGGAAGAGCGCGGCCATCTGCACGACGCCGAGGAGCGCCGGGGTGAGCCAGCCGCCGAACACGACGCGCAGGGGTCGGCGGACGGCGGTGATGGCGCGCTTCGAGATCGGCTTGAGGATGAGGAACAGCGCGTACATGCCGATCCACGCGGCGAGCGAGATGAAGAACGGCGCGAGGCCGGCTCCGTAGTTCGAGGCCGCGGCGATGTTGTCGTCGCCGACCTTGACCGGGTCCGAGATGACGGAGGCCTGCGCGTTCCGCGACGACGCGGTCGATGCGGGGATCTTCGTCCGCCCCTTGTCCAGCTGGGACGCCAGTTCCGACGAGCCGGACTCGAGGGCGTGCACGCCGCTGGCGAGCGACTTCGCACCGTCGTCCGCCGAGGTCGCGCCGGTGGCCAGCTGCGACGCTCCGGAGGACAGCTGCGGGGCGGCTGCGGCCAACCGCTTCGTCCCCGCGGCCACCTGTGCGGCACCGGTCGACAGCGTCGACGCGCCGTCCGCGGCCGTGGCGATGCCGGACGACAGCTGCGGGGCGGCGTCGGCCAGTGCTGCCGCGCCGTCGGACACCTGGCGGGCACCGGCGCTGAGCGTGTCGATCTGCTGCGTCGTCGCACCGAGCTGCTGTTTCGCGTCCGCTCCGGCGCTGTTCGCCCGGTCGACGGCCGAGGTGACGGTGGCGGTCAGGGCCTGCTGCTGCTCCGGCGTCAGGGCGACGCCCTCGGGCAGGTTCGCGGTGATGTCCTGCAGGACGGCGTCCGCGTCGACGGGCTGGATCGCCTGCACGGTCGTGTTCGCCTCGTCGACGCGGGCGGCCAGTTCGGCGTTGCCGGCCGCGACCTGCGCGGCGCCGTCGGCGAGCTGCCGCGTCTGGTCCGGCAGCGCGGCCGTCTGTTGCTGCGCCGACCGGAGGCCCGTGGCCAGGGACGCCGCGCCCGTCGCGACCTGCTGTGCGCCCGAGTCGAGCTGCGCGGTCTGTGCCGGCAGCGCGGCCGTGCTCGACGCCAGGGTCCCGGCTCCGGTGGACAGCTCCGCGGTGCCGTCCTCGAGCGCATCGGCTCCGTTCGCGGCCTTCGTCGCGCCGGACGCGAGCTCGCCCGCACCGTCGACGGCGTCCCCCAGGCTGTCCCGCACGTCGGCGAGCCCGACGAGCAGGGTGGTCGCTGCCTCCTTCCCGACGCGTTCGGCGACGGCCGTCCGCATGGTCTTGCCGGCCTGCTCCGCGATGGTGGAGGCGAGGTAGGAGTTCGTGTCCGCCGTGGTCATGACGAGTTCGGCGCGCTCCGGGTGGTCGGACTGCGCGGAGGCCAGGGACGCGGAGAAGTCGTGCGGGATCGTGACGACGAAGTCGTAGGTGCCGTCGCGCACGCCGGAGCGGGCGTCGGCCGCGGTGGTCTCGGTCCAGTCGAAGTCGTGGCCGTCGACGGCCTCCTTCGCGACGTCCTTCCCGTAGTCGACGCGCTCGCCGTCGAGGGTGGCCCCGGCGTCCTGGTCGACGATCGCGGCCGGGATCTGGTCGAGCTTGGCGTAGGGGTCGCGGTTGGCCCAGAGGTAGGCGCCGCCGTACAGCAGCGGGACGCACATGAGGGCGATGAACGCCAGGCGGGCGAGCGGGGTGGCGGTCAGGCGCGCGAGTTCGGCGCGGACGAGCGAGGGGATGGTCACGAGCGGGTCTCCAGGGGAGCGGGTGCGTCGGTGGTGTCGGTGGGTTCGGTCGGGAGGCCCGTCGGGGCGTCCTCGGTCCGGGTCGCGCCCTCGGGACCCTCGGTGGTGGTGTCCGCCGCGTCGCCGCGGTCGGTGATCGTGTCGAGCAGGGCGGTCGCCGTCTCCGCCGCGGCCTTGGACGTGACGAGCACGACGGTCACCCCGCGGCGCGCGACGTCCCGGACGACGGCGAACCAGTCGGCGACCGCACCACCGTGCCGCTCGGGCGAGGTGATGACGAGTCCGGAGACGCCGGGCCGCAGGAGCGCGAGCTCGGCGAGCAGTCGGACGCGGGCGTCGGTCGGGACCCGCTGCACCGGGGTGTCGGACCAGTGCGTCATCCCGAGCTCCTCGAGCACCGTGGCGACGTCCGCCCGGGAGGGCCGTCGGCCGGCGAACGCGAGCTCCTCGTGCACGATCTGCTTGAGCGTCATCACCGGGAACGGCTCGGCGACGCCGGGGGTGTCGACGAGGGCGAACGCGCGACGGACGGCCGCGGGGTCGTCGTGTCCGTCGAGGAGCACCTGCCCGGTGTCGGGTTTCATCCGCCCTCCGGCGACGAGCGAGGCGAGCACGGGTGCCTGTTCGGTCTCGACCGCGACGACGCCCGGGTGTCCGGGGCCGGCGACGGCGCTGACCACCGGGAGCTCGGCTCCGGGTCCGGTGCCGATGCCGACGGCGGCGAGTTCGAGCGTCATGCGTGGTCCTCCGGGACGGGCGTGTGGGTTGGGAGTGCGAGCAGTGCCGTGCGCCAGTCGACGCCCGCCATGCCGAGGGCGGAGACCACGACCATGCGGCGGCCGGCGTCGTCGGACGTGCCGGACCGTGCGGCCTCGTCGAGGACGGCCAGGCAGGCACCCTCGACGAGCCGACCGAGCGTCTCGGCGTCGACGTCGTCGCGCAGTGTGCCGTCGGCGATGCCGAGGGCGCACGCGTCCTGGACCTGCTCACGGAGCGGGGCGAACACGGTGGCGACGGTCTCGACCAGGGGGCCGCGGACGGCGATGACCGCCATCGACCGGACGTGCGAGACCTCGGTCCAGAGGGCCACGGCGATCGCGGCCAGACGGGAGGCCGGGGGCAGCCCCGCGAGGGCTGCTCGGCTCGGCATCGCGGCGAGGATGCGCTCGGCTCCGCCTGTCACGACCTCGCGCACGAGGTCGTCCCGGGAGGGGAAGTGTCCGTAGACCGCACGCCGGGACAGTCCGGCGTGCGCGGCGATCGCCTCGAGCGACGCGTCCGGATCGGCCTGCAGGAGCGTCCGCGCGGCCTGGACGAGGGCGGCGCGGTTCTCGGTCGCGTCCCGTCGTGGCGCACGTGTGGGCCGATCGGTGGTCGTCATGCACCCATCGTAATAACGTGCACACACCTGTGCAACTTCAAACGACCACAGGGTCTGTCCCCTGAACTGCCGACTCCCCGTCCTGAGAAGGACCACATAGCTTCATCGGAACTTCACCCGAACGTCGGACTCATCAGGAGTGTGCTGCGTGCCCCGAGCGACACCACCCAACAACCCCTCTCGTCGGTACCGCGCTCCGCGGTTGCTGACCTCGATCGTCGCGGTGGCGGCACTGGCCTGCGGCGGACTCGCCGTGGGTGGTGCGGCCTCGGCGGCACCGGCCAGCGTCCCCGCTGCGGCCGACCTCAAGCTCTCCGCGCCGCTGCGGAACGCGAAGCCCACGAAGACGGTCAGCGCGTTCGTCCGCACCACGGGCGCCGGCGCACTCGAGGTCGACGCCGCGGCGAAGGGCGGCGACCTCACCCGGTCGAAGCGTCCCTCGTCCGCAGCGCAGAGTCGCGTGGAGACCATCGAGTCGACCGTGGCGAAGGTGCGGGCAGCGGTGAAGGCCGCGGACCCGGAGGCCACCGAGCTGTACGCGACCGAGTACACGGTCCCGGGCATCGCCGTCGTCGCGGACGTCGCCGCCCTGGCCGAGATCGCGGAGCGCTCCGACGTCGAGAGCATCGTGGCGCTGACGCCGAAGAAGGTCGTCGAGCCGACGGTCAACGAGGACGCCGGTGCCGCCCCGTCCGGCGTCGACCCCGACACCGTCCGTCCCGGTGCGGAGGGCGTCAGCCCGAAGAACGCCGCGAGCGACCTGTACACCCGGGCCTACGACGCCTGGACCGCGACCGGCCACACCGGCGAGGGCGTCAACATCGCCGTGCTCGACACCGGTCTCGACTACACGCAGGCCGACTTCGGCGGACCCGGCACGACCGCGGCCTACCAGGACGCCCTCGCGAGCACGGGTGCGCCGGCCTCCAGCTGGTACGACCCGTCGAAGTTCCTCGGCGGCTACGACTTCGCGGGCCCCACGTACAACGCGGACCCGAGCACCGCGGCCTACCAGCCCGTCCCACAGCCGGACGCGAACCCGATCGACGGCAAGGGCGGCGACCACGGCACGCACGTCGCCGGTACTGCCGCGGGCTACGGCCTCGACGCCGACAAGACCACCTTCCGCGGCGACTACTCTTCGCTGACGCAGCAGCAGGTGCAGGACATGTGGGTGGGTCCGGGCAGCGCGCCCGAGGCCGGCCTCTACGCCCTCAAGGTCTTCGGTGACGGCGGCGGCTCGACCGACCTGACCGGTGCCGCGCTCGACTGGGTGGGCCAGGCGCTCACCGAGGGCAAGGACATCAACGTCATCAACCTGTCGCTCGGGTCGGACTACGGCGCGACCGACGACCCGGACAACGCGAAGATCGACGCCCTGACCGACCGCGGCGTGCTGCCGGTGATCGCGTCCGGCAACGCCGACGACTTCACCGACGTCGGTGGCGCACCGGGCACCGCCGAGGGGGCCCTGACGGTCGCCGCGGCCGCCGCCGGGCAGAGCCTGTACGACGGCGTCCAGGTGACCGAACCGGCCGACCTCGCCAAGACCTACCGGTCGCAGTACTCGGGTGACTACAAGGGGACGCTGCCCGTCGAGGGCGACGTGTTCGTCCCGACGGTCGACGTCGACGGGTGCGCGCCCTTCACGGGTGACGAGGCCGCTGCGCTGAAGGGCAAGGTGGCCTGGCTGAAGTGGACCGACGGCGCGCTCGAGTGCGGCTCGAAGGTCCGGTTCGACAACGTCCAGGCCGCCGGTGGTGTCGGCGTGCTCCTCGCCGGCACGATCGACATCTTCGACTCGGGCATCGCGGGCAACGCGACCATCCCGGGTGCCGAGCTGACCGCGGACAGTGCTGCGAGCCTCCAGGCCGCTGCGAAGGCGGGCACCCTGCACGTGCGCTTCGCCCACGAGCTCAAGGGCTTCGACATCGCCCGCGGGCAGGAGACCACCAACACCCTCGCGCCGTTCACCAGCCGTGGCGTCCACGGTTCGGTCGACGACATCGTCAAGCCGGACATCGCCGGCCCGGGCGTCAACGTCATCTCCGCCGCGAACGGCACCGGTGACGGTCGCATGTCGATGAGCGGGACCTCGATGGCCACGCCGCACGTCGCCGGTGTCGCCGCCCTGACGTTCGAGGCCCACCCGGGCTGGAGCGCACCGGAGGTGAAGGCCGCGCTGATGAACACCGCGACCTCCGACGTCCAGCAGAGCGCGACCGACGACCAGCTGGCCACGCTGCTCCGACAGGGCACCGGCCGTGTCGACGCCCTGCAGGCGGTCCAGGACACCACCACGGTCCGCAGCCAGGAGAACGACGACCTCGTCACGGCGTCCTTCGGGGTCGTCGAGGTGAGCGGCCCGACGACCGCGAAGCGCAGCCTGCTGGTGCGCAACACGGCCGACGTCGCACACACCTACTCGGTGGCCTACGAGTCGCGGATCGCGAAGTCCGGCGTCGCCTTCTCGCTCAGCGCGACGACGGTCACCGTCCCGGCGAACGGCACCGCCACGGTCACCCTGACCATGACGGTCGCCGACCCGACGCTGCTGCGCAAGACGATCGACCCGACGCAGGAGCAGACCCAGCAGGGCTACCCGCGTGAGTTCGTCTCGGCGGCGACCGGCCTCGTGACCTTCACGCCGGCCGCGGCCGACGTGACGCCGCTCCGCCTCGGTGTGTACGCCGCGCCGAAGCCGGTCAGCGCCGTGCACGGTGACGACGTCACCTTCACGGGCACGTCGAAGTCGAGCACCATCGCGCTCAGCGGGACCGGCCTCGCCCAGGGCACCGGTGCATCGCGGTACTCGGCCCTCGCGGCGCCGTTCGTCCTCGGTGCCACCGACCCGAAGGAGGCCTTCCCGGCCGGTTCGGCGCAGCAGTCCCTCGCGGCCGCTGACGTCCGGGCCTTCGGCGCCAGCTCGACGGCCGTCGGTCTGGCGGACAAGTCGAAGGGCGTCGTGTCCTTCGGTGTCCAGACGCAGGGTCCGGACGCCAACCCGGGTGCGGTCACCAACGTCGAGGTCCTCATCGACACGAACCGGGACGGCGAGCCGGACTTCCTGACCTACGACGCGAAGTCCTCGGTGGTCGACGCGACGTTCGTCACGACGGTCGACCTCAACGACCCGAAGCAGAAGACGGTCGACACCTGGCCGCTCAACGTCGACGAGACGCAGGACACGAACACGTTCGACTCCGCCGTCAAGGTGCTCCCCGTGTCGCTCTCCGCGCTCGGGTACACCGCGACGTCGACGAAGGCCGCGTTCGACTACCAGGTCGTCACCGAGTCGGCGTACGCGCCGGGTGCGGCGACCACCGGGTCCTCGGTCGTGGACGAGACGAAGACGGTCACCTTCGACGCCTTCGCCCCGGCGCTGTCCTTTACCCGTGACGGTGTCTCGACGCCGCTGTTCGCCGACGACTCCGCCATCCGGGTCAACCGGCCGGCGTCGACCACGAACGCCAAGGTCCTCCTGCTGCACCTGCACAACGCGGTCGGAGACCAGGCCGAGGTGCTGACGGCGAACGCCGTGCAGCCGACGCTCGCACTGCGGTCGGGCAGCAAGGCCAGCGTCGGTGGATCGTGGAAGGTCGGACGGACCATCACCGCGAAGCCGGGTGAGTGGAACGCCAGCGGCGTCACCTTCACGTACCAGTGGTCGCGGGGCGGCACGGCCATCCCGGGTGCGACCAAGGCGACCTACACGACGACGACGAAGGACGTCGGGCAGCGCCTGACGGTCACCGTCACGGCGAAGAAGTCCGGGTACACGAGCGGGACGACGACCGCACTGTCCGGGCGCATCTACAAGTAGCGCACGGCAGCACGAGGACGGAGCGGGTGGCCCACGGGCTGCCCGCTCCGTTCATCGTCGGTCCGTGTCAGCGCGCGACCAGTGCGCGTACGGGACAGGTAGTTAGACGAACTAGGTAGTTGATGGGAGTGTTGGTGCATGCGAACGAACACCCTGGTGCAGCTCCGACAGAACCCCATGGAGTGGCGTCGACGTGGGCTCACCCCGCCGGACGTCATCCGGGCGATGGTCGAGGAGCGGCTGGCCGAGCCGGGCCACACCCAGCCGATCGGTGACCCGTCCTACGCGGACTTCTTCCGGGGCTGACGCCCCGACTGCTGCGGGGCGCGTGACGCACCGCGGAACAGACGGGAGGCCCGGTACCAGCTGGTACCGGGCCTCCCGTCGTGTTCGGCGCGGGGGCGCCGACGGTGACGTGACCGGCTCAGTTGCCGATCTTGCCGTCGGCGGCGTTCTCCGCCTTGTCGATCTGGTCGCCGTGGCTCCCGCCGGTGGCCTTGTCGGCTGCGCCGGCGGCCTTGTCGAGGCCGGCGTCGGTCGCCTTCTCGCCCTTGTCGCTGTTCGCGAAGTCCTTGGCCTTGTCGCTGAGGTCGCTCATGGTGTTCCTTCCGTTCGTCGGATCACTGACCGGTCCACCGTGCTCCGGTGACCATCCGTCCACGCCCAGGCGTCGTCGCCGGTCAGGCGTCATCGCGGGTCAGGCGTCATCGCCCGTCAGGCGTCATCGCCCGTCAGGCGTCGGGGCGCTCCTCGGCGGCCTCGCGCCCGCGGTCGGTCTCGGGCATGACGTCCTGCGGCGCACCCTCGACCGAACCGATGCCGCCGTCGGTGAGGTCCTCGGCCTGCTGGCTGTCGAGCAGGCGGCTCATGTCGTCAATCGGGTCGCTCATGGTGGTTCCTCTCGTCCGTGTGGATCCTGCTTCGGATCGTGTCCGTCCCAGCGTGCTCCGTGCCCGGGGCGTCCTCCACAGGGACCGTCCGGCCGGTGACGCGGAGGTGACCAGCCGATAGACTCGGGTGGACCACCGGCCCGGACGGCCGTGTGCGGTCCTCCGCCAACGTGAGGAGAACCAGATGCCCGCAGCAGTCATCATCGGCGCCCAGTGGGGCGACGAGGGCAAGGGGAAGGCCACCGACCTCCTCGGTTCCCGCATCGACTACGTCGTCAAGTTCAACGGCGGCAACAACGCCGGGCACACGGTCGTCGTCGGCGGCGAGAAGTACGCGCTGCACCTGCTGCCCTCCGGCATCCTCACCCCGGGCGTCACCCCGATCATCGGCAACGGCGTCGTCGTCGACATCGAGGTCCTGTTCCAGGAGCTCGACGCGCTGAAGGCCCGCGGGGTCGACGTGTCGAAGCTCCGCGTCTCCGCGAACGCCCACGTCATCACGCACTACCACCGCACCATCGACAAGGTGACCGAGCGCTTCCTCGGCAAGCGCCAGATCGGCACCACCGGTCGCGGCATCGGCCCGACGTACGCGGACAAGATCAACCGCGTCGGCATCCGTATCCAGGACATCTTCGACGAGAACATCCTGCGGCAGAAGGTGGAAGCCGCCCTCGACCAGAAGAACCACCTGCTCGTGAAGGTCTTCAACCGGCGCGCGATCGACGCGGAAGAAGTCGTCGAGTCGCTGCTGTCCTACGCGGACCGCCTCCGGCCGATGGTCGCCGACACCGCGCTCGAGATCCACCGGGCGCTCGAGCGCGGCGAGACCGTCCTGTTCGAGGCCGGTCAGGCCACCATGCTCGACGTCGACCACGGCACGTACCCGTTCGTGACGTCGTCCTCCGCCACAGCCGGCGGTGCCGCGACCGGTTCCGGCATCGGCCCGGGCAAGCTCGAGCGCATCATCGGGATCGTCAAGGCGTACACGACCCGTGTCGGCGCCGGCCCGTTCCCGACCGAGCTGTTCGACGAGTCGGGGGAGTTCCTCCGCGCGAACGGCTTCGAGTTCGGCACGACGACCGGACGCCCGCGGCGCTGCGGCTGGTACGACGCTCCGATCGCCCGCTACACGGCCCGCATCAATGGCGTGACGGACTTCGTGCTCACGAAGCTCGACGTCCTGACCGGTCTCGACACCATCCCGGTGTGCGTCGCCTACGAGGTCGACGGTGTGCGCGTGGACGAGGTCCCGGTGTCCCAGTCCGACTTCCACCACGCGAAGCCGGTCTACGAGGAGTTCCCCGGCTGGTCCGAGGACATCACGGGCGCGCGCTCGTTCGAGGACCTGCCGAAGAACGCCCAGGACTACGTGCTCGCGGTCGAGGCGATGTCCGGTGCCCGGATCTCGGCGATCGGCGTCGGACCCGGTCGTGACGCGATCGTCGTCCGGCACGACCTGCTCGGCCAGGGCTGAGCGTGCGGATCCTCTTCGTCTGCAGCGGCAACATCTGCCGCTCACCGCTCGGCGCACAGGTGCTGCAGGCGCGTCTCGGGCCGGCCGCGTCGGTGCACGTCGTCGAATCGGCCGGCACCATCGCGGACGACGGCGCCGTCATGGACGGTGCGGCTGCGGCCCAGTCGCAGCGCCTCGGTGGCACCACCGAGTCGCACCGGTCCCGCTACCTGACCGAGCAGATCGCCGCGTCCGCCGACCTCGTGCTCACCGCCGAGCGCTCGCACCGGTCCGCGGTCGTGCAGCTCGCACCCCGTGCGGCGAAGCGGGCGTTCACGATCAAGCAGTTCGCTCGGGTGCTCGACGGCCTCGAGCCGGGGGACCTCGCCGACGTGCACTCGCCGGAGGCCCTGGTCGAACGGGTCGCGCGCCTCCGCGGTGCCGTCCCGCCGCCGTCCGACCCGGCGGACGACGACGTCGACGACCCCTACCGTCGCTCGGAGGCCACGCACGTGCGGGTCGCCGACGAGATCGACGCCGCACTGGCCACGATCGCCGACGCCCTCCGCGCCGTCTCCTGAGGCCGGATCGTCCGGAACGCGAGTACCCCGTTGCACCCCGTTGTACCCCGATCGGCGGATGGCGAAGCCCGTCGTTCCGGGGATCACGGATGAACATCCGGGGCTGAACCCGTGAATCGGCGGGCTCCGCTGTCGATCGGCACGCTCGGTGTCGTAGCGTTCAGGTACCGCAGCACGTACCCCGAACACGACAGGAGAGCGCGATGAACACGACCATCAACCGGACCGCCGCCGGGACCGACGTCACCCTCGACACCGACACCGTCGACATCGTCGCCGTCCTCGAAGCACAGGCCGCCACCAGCGCCCGTGCCGCGCGCGCCAAGCTCACCTGGACGCTCGAGGGCGACGACGAGTGGATCGCCAACTACGGCGGCTACTTCGGCGGCTCCGTCGACAAGCGCGACGGCCGTTACGTCGCCTCGGACACCTTCGGCCTGGTCGTCGGCGACTTCGCATCGCTCGAGGACGCACAGACCGCCCTCGCCGGTCACCTGCACGTCATGCTCCCGTCGGTCATCCGCCCGGTCGCGTAGCAACCTCCTGCCGTACGACGACGCCCCGCTGGTACAGACCAGCGGGGCGTCGTCGCGTCGGAGGGGGTGCGTCACTCCGGCAGGCGGTAGTTCCCGACCGTGATCGCGTGGGCACCCTGCCCGGCGAGGACCCGCACGACCGCGTCGGCACGGGTGCGGTTCGGCACCGAGTCCTTCGTCGCCCAGGCCGCGAGTGCGGACTGCAGCTCGTGGTCGTTCGTCACGACGCTCGTGGTGACGGTGCCGCTCCGGTCCTCCGCCTGCACGAAGGCCGTGGCCGACGGCGACGAGTAGAACACGCACGTGTCGAACCAGGTGCGGGAGACGCCGGTCCGCTCGTCGACGAAGCGGGCGAGGCGACGGGCCTGCTGTCGGACCTGTTGCGCGGGTGACGCGCCCTTCGCCTGCACCCGGACGCGCCACCAGTTCTCGGCCTCCTCCTCGGCGTTGAGCACCTTCCGGCTCTGCACCTGGACGGCGAACGGCGGGACGAGGGACGACTCGTCGACCAGGTTCCGGAACGCCGGGTGCACCTCGCTCGGCCGCCGCCCGTCGAACACGATGCCGCTCCACCGCTTGCTCTCGATCACCAGACCGCGCCCGGAGTCGGACACCAGCACGTGGTCGACCTGTGCGACGAACTTCCGCCACGACCCCTGCTCGGTCTCCCCGACGGGCACGAACACGACGTTCGTCATGAGCACGCCGTTGACGCCGGCGGCCCGGCAGGCGCGGAGGATCGCCTGTTCGGACGCCTCCTCCCACTTCATGCCGCGGCGCAGGAGTGCGCGGCTCTCCTCGGCCTCCGACGCGGCGTCCCGCCGGCGGGCCTCCGCGGCCTCGACCTGTGCGGCGCGGTCCGCCTCGATGCGGGCGGCCTCGTCGCGGTGCTCGGCTTCGCGCTGCGCGAGTTCGTCCCGGCGGGCCCGGTCGGCGGCGTCGAGCTCGGAGCGGGCAGAGGTCTGGTGTCGCCGCAGGAGGATCACCAGGACGACCACCACGACGGCGAGCCCCCCGGCGACCAACCACGGCACGAGGTCGCTGGTCATGGACCAACCACACCACGCCGGCCGGCCGGGAGGCGCGTCCTGCGTCGGCGCGTCCTCCGCACCTCCGCCGTCGGTCCGGAGTGCGTCCGACGGGTTGCGTCAGCGTAGGTGGTCGGCGAACCGGTCGGTGGTCTCGATCAACGCGTCGAGGATCCCCGGCTCGTCGAACGCGTGGCCGGCGTCCTCGATCATCCGGAACTCCGCCGACGGCAGCGCCCGGTGCAGGTCCCATGCGGTGACGGCCGGCGTGCACATGTCGTAGCGCCCCTGCACGATCACGGTCGGGATGCCCTCGAGCCGGCCGGCGTCGCGGATGAGCTGCGCGTCCTCGAACCAGCCGTCGTGCGTGAAGTAGTGGTTCTCGATCCGGGCGAACGCCAGCGCGGTCGTCGGGTCCGCGTACCGGGCGACGAGGTCGGGCCGGGGCAGGAGGGTGATCGACGCCGCCTCCCAGCTCGCCCACGCGACCGCGGCCGGCCCGTGCACGGCGGGGTCCGGGTCGGCCAGCAGTCGCTCGTAGGCGCGGACGAGTCCGCCGGGCCGCCGCTCCTCGACCGGGACGGGAGCGAGATACTGCTCCCACAGGTCGGGGAGGACGTTCGCGGCCCCGCCCTCGTAGAACCAGTCGATCTCGCTCGTCCGCAGCGTGAAGATGCCCCGGATGACGAGTTCGGTGACCCGCTCCGGGTGCGTCTCCGCGTAGGCGAGCGCGAGGGCCGAGCCCCAGGAGCCGCCGAACACCTGCCACGCGTCGATCGCCAGGTGCGCACGCAGCCGCTCGATGTCCTCGACGAGGGTCCACGTCGTGTTCGCGGACAGGTCCGTCGCCGGGTCACCGGCGTGCGGCAGGCTCCGGCCGCAGTTGCGCTGGTCGAACAGCACGATCCGGTAGCGCGCGGGGTCGAAGAGCCGTCGGTGGTCCGGGGAGCAGCCGGCACCGGGCCCGCCGTGCAGGAACACGACCGGCTTGCCGTCGGGTGACCCGCACTCCTCCCAGTACACCTGCTGGCCGTCACCGACGTCGAGCAGGCCGGATCGGTTCGGTTCGAGCGGCGGGTAGAGCTGGCGCACGGGGGTCCTTCCGGCGGAGGGGTGACGGTCGCTGCCACCGTACCGCCGGGCTGTGGTGCCGGCCTCTGCGAGGAGCGGCGCCGTCACGGGAGGCGGTCGTTCGACGGGGTGCTCGCCGACGAGGACGAGCCGTGCCGACGTCGACGGCGGACGACGGTGACGAGGACGCAGACCACGAGCACTGCCACGCTGACCACCGACAGCCACAGGCCGGCCTGCAGACCGCCGAGTACGAGGTCCGGCGTGGCGCCGGGTTCGACGCCGGCGTCCTCCTGCATCCGGTAGTCGACACCGCTCGCGACGAGGAACGCGATCGTGATGAGCGCGCCGACACCAGCTCCGATCGTTGCCGCCACGACGACGCGCTTCATGTGGTCGATCATCCGGACGGTCACCGGCGCTCCAGCTGGTGCCGACTCGCCGTGAGGACCTCGTCCGCCAACGGCCCGTCCGCTTCGGCGACGGCACGCGAGACCACGATGGCGCCGATCATCTGGGTGAACATCCTCACCGCCTGCTGCCGGGCGTCCGTGGGGGCGAGTTCCGTGCCGGTCTCCTGTGCTCGCTGCACCAGCAGCTCGGTGAGGTTCGCGAAGTACCTCTCGAGTCCGTCCCGGTAGGCGCCCTGGGGCGCAGCGCCGTGCCGCCCGGCGTCGACGGGCAGCGCTGCCGAGGGGCAGCCGGCTTCCGGGTGGTCCCGATGGGCGGCCGTCAGGTAGGTGTCGATGACGGCGTCCAGGGCGGACTGGGCACCGTCGGCGTGTTCTGCCCGGATGGCATCGACGGCCGCGAGCGACTCCGCGAAGCCCTTCCGGTAGACCTCGAGCACGAGGTCCTCCTTCGAGGCGAAGTGGTTGTAGAACCCGCCGTTGGTCATCCCCGCGGTGTTCATCAGGTCCTTGATGCCGACGCCGTCGACGCCGCGGCGCTTGAAGCCCTCGCTCGCCGCGCGGACGATCTCGTCGCGGTTGCGTTCCTTCTGGGCTTGCGTGATCCGGGGCATCGCGGTTCCTCCTCGCGGTCGGCTCGAGCGCGGATGACTGCGCTCGTGACTCTTTGATGTTAGTCGACATCATCGGGGTTGACAAGGAATGATGTCGGGCAACATCATTGATTCTGCGTCGACCGGCGCACTCGAGGGCATCGCGGAAGCCGCCCGAACCCACCTGAAGGAGCCACCCATGTCCGAGATCACTGAGACCACCGACACCACCGCAGCCCGCACCCCGGCGTACAGCATCACGGAGGTGTACGAGGTGCTCGACCCCGCTGGCGCACGGCGGTACTCCGAGGTGACCCCGGCCACGGTGGAGGCGTTCGGCGGCCGCTTCGTGGTCCTCGGTGCCCAGCCGGTCGTCGCGGAAGGCGATGCCGGCGCCGTGCTCGCCGTCGTCGAGTGGCCCGACATGGAGACCCTGCAGGCCTGGTACGAGTCGGAGGCGTACGCACCGGCTCGAGCGATCGCCGCCACCGCGATGCGTCGGCGCCTGGTCTTCCTGCCCGGCGTGCCCGCCGCGGTCTGACCGCACGTCACGACGACGCCGGACGGGCGACGGACGGGAGGCTCCCTACCGGTCGTGTCCGGACCCGCCGCTCACACGGGGCTGTCTCTTATACACATCTGACGCTGCCGACGACT
>NZ_QKLB01000009.1:0-134283 GCF_003224295.1 Curtobacterium sp. MCPF17_046
GAGATGTCTCGTGGGCTCGGCGGGCGCGGTGAGCACTGCAGGGTCCGTGAGCACTGCGGGGTCCGTGAGCACTGCGCGGTCCGTGAGCACTGCGGGGTCCGACGTGCTCGGACCGGCCAGTCCAGCGGGGGCATCGAGTCGGACCGGAGCGGCCGGTGCACCAGGTACGCCCGGTGCGGACACTGCACCGCCGGACGGACGACCGGCAGCGGGGGTGACGCCAGCCGCGGCCGTTCGCCTGGCGATCGCGTCGAAGAGCGGCGTGGAGGACACAGCGGACCTTTCCCGAGGAGGAGTCGGATGTCCCGCCGATGTCGGTGCCGGCGAGTGGGACCGAGCATAGTGCGCGTATTTCACATCTGCAATACCCGACGCCCGCGACTCACCCGGCGGCGACCACGTCCAGGACCGCACGCCCGTAGGACTCGAGCTTGGCCGCACCGACTCCGGAGATCTCGGACAGCTCGTCGAGGTCGGACGGTCGTACCGCGGCGATCCCGCGCAGGGTGGCGTCGTTGAACACGACGTACGCCGGGACCCCCTGCTCGCGTGCCTGTCCGGCTCGCCACTGTCGCAACGACTCGAACAGCGGCATGGCCTCCTGCGGCATGTCCGACACGACGGCTCGGCGGGAGCGACCGGCACGCGGCGCCTTCACCGGGTCGCGACGCATCCGGACCTCGACCCGCCCGGCCAGGACGTCGGCGCTGGTCGGGCTGAGGACGAGCGTGCCGTACCCGTCGCCGGAGACCGCCACGTACCCCTGCGCCAGGAGCTGGCGTGCGACGGCCTTCCAGTCGGCGTCGGACAGGTCCTGGCCGATGCCGAACGTCGCGAGGGTGTCGTGCCGGAGTTCCTGCACGCGCGGCGACTGCTTGCCGGTGAGGATGTCCACGAGGTGCGCCACCCCGTACCGCTGCCCGCGCTCACGGTCGAGCCGCACGATCGTCGACAGCAGCTTCTGTGCGGGCACGGTGCCGTCCCAGGACTCCGGCGGCGCGAGGCACGTGTCGCAGTTGCCGCACGGCGTGGACTCCTGCCCGAAGTAGGCGAGCAGGCGCACCCGTCGGCACTCGACCGTCTCGCACAGGGCGAGCATGGCGTCCAGGTGCGCGCTGAGCTGCCGGCGGTGTGCGGCGTCGCCCTCGGACTGGTCGATCATCCGGCGCTGCTGCACGACGTCGTTCAGGCCGTACGCCAACCACGCCGTCGAGGGCAGTCCGTCGCGGCCGGCACGACCGGTCTCCTGGTAGTAGCCCTCGACCGACTTCGGCAGGTCGAGGTGCGCGACGAAACGGACGTCCGGCTTGTCGATGCCCATGCCGAACGCGATCGTGGCGACCATGACGATGCCGTCCTCGCGCAGGAACCGGGACTGGTTGCGCTCACGCACCCGGGCGTCGAGGCCGGCGTGGTACGGCAACGCGGCGATCCCCTGGTCGACCAGGGCGGCAGCGGTCCGCTCGACCGAGTTGCGGGAGAGGCAGTAGACGATGCCGGCGTCCCCGCTGTGCTCGGTGCGGATGAACGTCAGGAGCTGCTGCAGGGCGCCGGTCTTCGGCTCGATGCGGTACTGGATGTTCGGCCGGTCGAAGTCGGCGACGAAGTGGGCGGCGTCGTCGAGTCCGAGCCGGGCGGAGATCTCGCGGTGGGTCTGCGGCGTCGCGGTGGCGGTCAGGGCGATGCGCGGGACGGTCGGCCAGCGCTCGTGCAGGATGCTCAGCTCGAGGTAGTCCGGCCGGAAGTCGTGCCCCCACTGGGCGACACAGTGTGCTTCGTCGATGGCGAAGAGCGCGATACGGGCCCGGTCCAGGAGCGCGCGCGTCGACTCGATCCTCAGGCGCTCCGGAGCGAGGTAGAGCATGTCGACCTCGCCGGCGACGATCGCGCGCTCGACCCGAGCACGTTCGTCCGGCGCCTGCGTGGAATTGAGGAACGCGGCCCGGACGCCGTTCGCGGCGAGGGCGTCGACCTGGTCCTGCATGAGGGCGATGAGCGGCGAGACGACGACGCCGACGCCGTCGCGCACGAGCGAGGGCACCTGGTAGCACAGCGACTTGCCGCCGCCGGTGGGCATGAGGACGAGGGCGTCCCCGCCGGCGACGACACGGTCGATGATCGCGGCCTGCTCCCCGCGGAAGGCGTCGTACCCCCAGACCCGGTGCAGCACGTCGAGGGCGGCGGAGCGGGTGCCCGCCGACTCGGGCGCGGGCGCGGTGGGACTCATGCGACGAGCCTACGGCCGGGGGCCGACACCACCGGACTTCTCCACAGTCACCGCTGCGGACGCGGCGTGACCGGCATCGGCGGACGCACCGTGACCCGCGTCTGCGTCCGCGGCGGCACCGGCGCCGACCGGCAGGGGCTCCCGCACCGGGTCGCCGGGGGTGACCGACCCGTCACCGAGCGCCGGCGCACCGGCCCAGCCCGGGCCTCCCGGCCGGAGCCACTGCCGCCCGCCCGCCCAGGGCGGCACCGGCCCGCGGAACCGCGGGGCCTCCTGTCCCGGGAAGCGACGGTCCAGCTTCCGCCAGTGGGCCACGAGCTCGACGAGTCCCCAGTACCCGAGGGACGACGCCAGCGTGACGACGAAGCCCTGCCACGAGCCCTGCGAGCCCTCGCCGGTCAGGTCGATCTCCGACCAGCCCGGCGCCTGCAGCACGAAGATCATGATGTTGTTCAGCGCGTGCTGGAGGACCGTCGCCTCGAGCCCGCCGGTCCGGAGCACGATGACCGCCGCGACGAGCCCGAACGAGCCGACGTCGAGGATGCCCCAGATGTTGTACCCGTTCGGGACGTGCAGGACGGCGAACAGCAGCGTCGAGACCCCGACGGCGACCACGGTGCTGACGACCCGCACCGGGATCCACGAGCCGATGGTCTGCATGAGGAACCCGCGGAAGACGTACTCCTCGGCCGCCGCCTGGAACGGCACGAGCAGGACGACCAGCAGGATCGTCACCGTCAGCGTCTGCAACGACACGGTGGACTGACCGATCGCGGCGGTGTTCCAGTGCAGCCCGCCGTCGAAGGCGAACATGCCCCACGACTGGAGCAGGAACATCACGATCCCGAGCACCAGCAGCGGCAGCAGGCACCATCCGAGCCAGCCCCACCGGATCCGTAGCCGGATCGAGGACAGCAGCCCGTACGGACCGAGCCGCGCGATCCTCATCGACAGCATGATCGCCGGCAGGAGCACCACGAGGGACACGAGCGACATCGACAACACGAGCGGGTCTGTCGGGTCGAGCGCCCCCTCGGACAGCTTCGCCAGCAAGTCGTTCAGCCCCTCCGGGCCGCGCTGCACCCCGATCGGGACGAAGTAGGCGATCGCGATGACGATCTGCGACAGCACGTAGAAGCCGAGGAAGACCGCCAGGGCCACGAGCGGACGCCACCACCGCCAAGCCGCATCGACACGGGGCAACCGGTGGTAGGGAACGCTCACGCCGAGCAGGGTACCGGTCCGGGCAGGATGGGACCCGTGATCACCGTGCTGCTCGGCCTCGCCGGCGCCGTCGTCTACGGCGCCGCGGACTTCCTCGGCGGCCTCGCGTCCCGCCGGGCACGGGCGGTGTCCGTGACGGCGGTCGCCGCCGCCGTCGGTCTCGCGCCCCTCCTGGTCGGACTCGCCCTGCTCGGCGGTCGCTTCGGCGGCGAGGCCGTCCGATGGGGCGTGGTGGCCGGGGTCTCCGGCGGCGTCGGCGTGCTCCTCCTGTACGCGGCGCTCGCGACCGGACCGATGAGTGTCCTGTCGCCGCTGACGGCGGTCTTCACCGCGGTCGTGCCGGTCGCGGTCGCCCTCCTCCGCGGCACGGTGCTCTCCCCGCTCGGGGTGGTCGCGCTCGTCGTGGCGGGCGTCGCCGTCGTCCTCGTGGCGGCGGTGCCGGACAGCGGTGGTGCCCGCCTGACCGCGCGCGGGGTCGTCACGGCAGCGGCGGCGGGGTGCGGGCTCGGCGGGATCGTCCTGGCGTACGACGCATCACCGCCGGACGCGGGCGTCGCGACGCTCGTGGTGGCGCGGGTCGTGCAGGCGGTCCTGCTCGGTGCGGCGGCGCTCGTGGTCGTGCGGCTCCGGCCGGGAGGCCCGCCACACGACGCAGGGCCGGCCGGCGGCCCTGCCGGCGCCGGGTCCGGTGCCGTGCGGTCCGGACCGGGCCGGGCGCTCGTGCTCGCGGTGGTCGGGTGCGGGGTCCTCGACGCCGTCGCCAACCTGTTCATCCAGGCGGGCCTGCACTCGAGTGACGACCCGTCGACCCTGCCGGTGATGAGCGTGCTCAACGCGCTCTACCCGATCGGGACGGTCCTCCTCGCCGGGCTCGTGCTCCGTGAACGGCTCACCGCGGTGCAGGCGACGGGCATCGTGCTGGCGTTCGCCGCATCCGTCGGGCTCGCCCTGTCCTGAGAAGACTGCGAGGAATCGTCAGACTCCGGCCGCGTTCGCTCGCTCGACTCCGGCCGCATCCGGCCCCGGACCCGCATCGTCGACGACGAGCCGCTTGCCCAGCGAGACCGCCTGGTCCGGCGCGTACCCGAGGGTCTCGTAGAAGGCGATCACCTGCTCGTTCCCGGCGCGGACCTGCAGGTTCAGCTTCGGGCACCCCATGTCCGTGAGCAGCCGCTCGAACTCGGCCATCATCGCCCGTCCGAGCCCGCCGCCCTGCAGGTCCGGGCGCACCGCGAGGTAGTTCACCCAGCCCCGGTGCCCGTCGAAACCGGCCATGCCCGCGGCGACGACCTCCGGGGCACCCCCGGCAGCGCCCTCCGCGACCAGGAACAGCTCGGGCTGCACGGTGAGCTTGCGTGCGATGTCCCGACGGGGGTCGTTCCACGGTCGGACGAGCCCGCAGGACTCCCACAGCGCGACGACGGCATCGGTGTCCTCGGGACGGAACGGGCGGATGAGGTGCTCCATCTCCACCACGGTAGCGGTGGACCGCCCTGTGGATGATCCCCGCAGCGAGCCGTCGCCGTGGTCTGATAGACCTACTGCGCCGTCCACACGAACCGGAGCCCCAGTGACCTCTCACGACACGCTGCCGACGCGACGCGACGCCCGCGACGCGGCCGATGCCGAGCGGCCCCGGCGACGACGCCCCCGCCAGACCGTCTTCGGCGCGCTCGTCGCACTGCTCGCGGAGCTCCTCATCATCGCGGGAGCGGGCACGGGCCTCTACGTGGTGTGGACCGCCTGGTGGACGGACGTCGTCGCCGTGAACGAGCAGAGCGCCCTCGTGGAGACGCTCAAGCAGCCGGAGACCAAGAAGGCCGTCGGTACGGAGCACCGGGACGAGGCACCCGTGCTGTCGGAGCCGCCGGGGATGTCGACCGTGTTTGGCACCATGCAGATCCCCCGCTTCGGCGCGGACTACACGCGTCCGATCGGGGAGGGCACGGACCGCGAGCAGGTCCTCAACACGATCGGGCTCGGGCACTACCAGGACACCGCGATGCCCGGGGCCGAGGGCAACTTCGCCGTCGCCGGTCACCGTGTCACCTACGGCAAGCCGCTCAACCAGATCGCCGAGATGCAGGACGGTGACTCGATCGTCGTCCGTGTCACGGACGCGGAGAAGGAGTTCGACGTCTGGTACGTCTACAAGGTGACCGACAGCCAGATCGTCACGCCGGACAAGATCGAGACCATCGCTCCGGTGCCGAACAAGCCCGGGGTCGAGCCGGGCGCCGAGGACCGCTGGCTCACCCTGACGGCCTGCCACCCGATGTGGTCCGCGGCCGAGCGGTACATCGTGCACGCGAAGATGGACTACTGGATGCAGGCGTCGGACGGCACGCCGAAGGAACTCTCGGAGACGGCCAAGTGATCTTCCCCCTCGTGTGGCGCCTCCTGCCCGGCCCGACTGCGCTCAAGGTGCTCGAGCTGCTCGTGCTCCTGGTCGCGATCGTGTTCGTCCTCTTCACGTGGGTGTTCCCGTGGATCGCGGCCGACATCCTGCCGCCGCCCGACGGCACCGTGGACGCGCCCCACTCCCCCTGACCGGCGGACGATCACCGGGCGGACGGCTGACTGGTGAGCAATGACCGGCCGGCGCTGACTGGCCGGCGCTGACTGGTGAGTCTTGACCGGCCGGCGCCGACCGGCCGACGCTGGACGGCTGGCGCTCACAACGGCTGGCGCTCAACGGCTGATGTTGAGCGGCCGGGGCTGACCGCGTTGCCCGACAGGGGTCCGGCCGGTCAGACGGTGGTGGTGACGCGGGAGCCGCCTCCGGGCGTGCGTCGGACGGCGATCCGCTCGGGGATCCGCTGCTTGAGCTCCTCGACGTGACTCACGATGCCGACCTGACGTCCGCCCGCGGTCAGCCGGGACAGCTGTCCGATGACGTCGTCCAGGGTCTCCGGGTCGAGGGTGCCGAACCCCTCGTCGACGAACAGCGTGCCGAGCGACACCCCGCCCGCCTCCGCCTGCACGACGTCGGCGAGCCCGAGCGCCAGGCACAGCGAGAACGTGAAGGTCTCACCACCGGACAGGCTCCTCGGGTCCCGGGTGCTGTCCGTCAGATGGTCGCGGACCGCCAGTGCCAGGCCGGTCCGCCGGGCTCGGGTTCCGGTCTCCCGTTCGTCCGACGTCTCGAGTGCGAACCGTCCGGCGAGCATCGCCCGCAGCCGGTCGTTGGCTGCTGCGACGACGTCCTCGAACCGCCGCATGAGCACGTAGGTCCCGAGCGTGATGCCGGTCGGGTTCGCGGTCGGTGCCGCGGTGGCGATGTCGGCGAGACGGACCACCGCGCGGCTCTCGGCGCTCGTGGTGTCCCGTGATCGGACGGCCCGTGCGAGGTCGGCGGCGCACCGCTTCGCAGCGGCGGCACGCCCGGCCGCGGCTGCTGCGGCTCGGGTGGCGTCGTCGAGGGCGGCGGCAGCGGCATCCCGGGCGCTCCGGGCGGCGTCGAGGTCGAGCACGACGCTGCCCTCGCCGTCCTCGCGCGCCGTCGTGGCCGCCAGGTCCTCCGCTGCGGCGACGACCGCCGGCTCCGCGAGTCCGGCCTCGACCACGGCCAGCTCCCGGTCCGCGGCGGCCACGAGCCCGCGGAGTCGATCCGCCTCGGTGCGGTCGAGGGCGGCGGCCCGTGCGGAGCCGACGTCGGTGAAGCCCTGCGCCTGGACGGCGGCGTCGACCTCGGCCTTGCGGTCGGCGACGTCCCGCTCGGCGGCGGTCACGCGGTCGTCCAGGTCCGCCACGGTACGGAGCACGGCGGCCACGGCCTCGACCCGTCCGACCAGGTCGGCCAGGGTCTCGTCGACGCCGGGGTCGATGGCGGTCCTCGCTTCCGACCCGGCACCTGCTGACTCGGCCTCGATGGCGACCGCGAGCACGGCCTGTCTCGCCGCCTGCACGCGCTGCTCGTCGTCGGCGATGCGAGTGCGGTCTCCCTCGATGCGGTCGGCGAGGACCCGACTGCGCGTGACGAGGTCGTGGTGGTCCTCCTCGAGCGACCGGGTCGCCCGGTCGTGGGCCTGCAACCGACGCTCGTGCTCCTCGACGGCGTCGGCCGCGGCACGGGCTGCGTCGAGGCGGGCCTCCGCGTCGCTGCGCTGCCGAGCCACGGACGCGTCGTCGTGGTCACCGACGGCGTCGGTGAGACGGACGAGCTCGGCACTGGCGACGGCGTGCTCGGCCGTCGCGGCGGCGAGGGCACGCTCGGCGTCAGCGCGGGCCGCAGCGGCGCGGTCGATCTGATCGGCGCTCGGGTGGTCCTCCTGCGGCTGCGCCACGGCCGGGTGCTCGACCGCACCGCAGACGGGGCAGGCGTCGCCCGGGGTCAGCGCCGCGCCGAGTTCACCGGCCAGGCCGGCGATGCGGCGAGCCCGGAGGTCGTTCTCGACCGAGAGTGCGCCGGACGCGGTGGCGGCCGCCTCGGTGACGGCGGCTGCGGTGTGCGCTGCGGTGTCGGCAGCGGCGGCCCGTGCGGCGAGCAGACGCGCGAGTTCCCGTGCGGTCGCGACCGCGCGTGCAGCAGCATCGGCATCGGCCGCGGTGTCGGCTGCCTGGCTCGCCGCGAGGACGATCGCGGCGCGTTCGTCCGGTCGGGCAGCGAGCGCCTCCGCGGCGGCACCGATCCGGGTGCGCGTCCGTTCGAGCTCCTCGACCGCGGTCCCGACCACGACCGTCCGGTCGGCGAGGGTCCGCTCGAGCTCGACGAGGTGCCGGACGTCGGCGAGGACCGCCGCGAGCCGGTCGTGGGTCGCCCGGGGTGCCGGATCGGTGACCTCGTGCCGGTCGCGGACCGTCGAGCGCTCGCCCACCAGCGCGGTGAGGCGGTCCTCCGCCGACGCGGCGCCGTCCGCGACCGCGACGACCACGGCGGCGTGGTCGGCGAGGACGAGGGCGGTCCGGTGCTCGGCGACGGCCTGCGCTCCGGCGGCGACGGCGTCCTGGCGGGCGAGCAGGTCACGGCGCCGGTCGACGGCCACCTGGCGCGCGGTCAGGTCCTGCAAGTAGGCGACGGTGTGCTGTGCGGTGGCCGCGGCGCGTGCGCGGGCGTCCTCGTGCGCGGCCGCGGTCCGGTGCAGCACGGCCACGACGTCGCCGGCGGTCGACTCGTCGGCGTCGTCGTCCCCGGAGGCCTGGCTGAACCGGCCGAGCGCGTCGCGCACCCGGGCGTCCGCCGCCTCGACCTCGGCGACCGCAGCTCGTCGCCGCGCCGCGAGTTCGTCGGCGGTCCGGTCGTAGACAGCGGTCCCGA
Source organism: Curtobacterium sp. MCPF17_046 (assembly GCF_003224295.1). Classification (NCBI taxonomy): domain Bacteria; kingdom Bacillati; phylum Actinomycetota; class Actinomycetes; order Micrococcales; family Microbacteriaceae; genus Curtobacterium; species Curtobacterium sp. MCPF17_046. The sequence goes on from NZ_QKLB01000009.1 coordinate 8,709, forward strand.
AGAGCGACTGCAGGAGCTTCCGACGGTCCTCGCCGGGAGCGCGGAGGAACTTCGCGAACTCCCCCTGGGGCAGCACGACGGTCTGCAGGAACTGGTCGCGGTTCAGTCCGACGACGCGGGCGACCTCGGCGCCGATCTCCGGCGCCCGGTGGGACAGCGGTTCGCCGACCAGGTCCGACGGGTCGGCGAGTCGCCAGAGCTGCGCGGACGCCTGCTGCCGGATCGTGCCGCTCCCCCGTTGCTTCGGACGGTCGTAGGGCGGCGTGCGACGGACGCGGTACACGCCCGCACCCGTCTCGAACACCAGGTCCACGAAGGGCTCGACGGCGGGGTCGGCGTGCTGGCTGTGCAGTCGATCGGCACTGGCGTCGCTGCCGGCGAGTCCGCCGAAGAGCGCGTACACGACCGCGTCGATGATCGTGGACTTCCCGGATCCGGTGGGGCCCTCGAGCAGGAACACCCCGGACGCGGCGAGCGAGGCGAAGTCGATCGAGACGAGGTCCGGGTACGGGCCGACGGCGCGGAGGTCGAGGCGGTGCAGGTACATCAGCGTGCTCCCTGCTCGGCCAGGGCGGCCGCGGCGGACTCGTAGGCGTCCCGCAGGATCCCGAGCTCCACGTCGTCCGGACGGCCGCCGGTGGCGTAGGTCACGAAGTCCGCGGCGACCTCGACCGGGTCGGACGTCGCGCTGACGGCTCGCGCCGGTGTCCGGTCGGGGACGCCTGCGGGCTCGTGCGTGATGGCGAGGGCGTGCGGGAAGCGGTCCTTCACCCGGGCGTAGAGACGCTCCGGGTGCACGGTGTCCGTCACCGCGACCCGCACCCATGCGTCAGCGTGCTCCGCGAACACCCCGGACTCGATCTGGGCGATGCTGCCGCGCACGTCGAGGAGCCGGCGCGGTACGGGCGTCGGGAGGAGGTCGACCGTCACGGCCCCGTCGGCCGCGAGGTCGACGAGCGTCACGGACTTGGTGTGGTTCCGCTCGCCGAACGAGAAGGCCAGGGGGGATCCGGCGTACCGGATACGGTCGCCTGCACCGACGCGCTGTGGCCCGTGCAGGTGTCCGAGGGCGACGTAGTCCACGCCGTCGAAGGTGGACTCGGCGACCCGGTCGACGCCCCCGACGCGGATGTCCTGCTCGCTGTCGCTCGGCAGCGCGCCGCCGACGAAGGCGTGCGCGACGACCACCGACCGGGTGCCGGGGCGTTCCGCGAGGTCGCGCCGCACCCGGTCCATCGCTGCGCCGACGACGGCCTGATGCGAGCGGGCGAGCGGCTCGTCGGGCACGGGCGCGAGGGCGTACCGCACCATGTCGGGCTGGAGGTAGGGGATGCCGTACACCGCGACCGGACCGCCGCCGTCGTCGGTGTCGACCAGCACCGGCTCCGCGAGCCGGGACGGCTCGGCGAGGATCCGGACCCGGTCGCTCATGACGCCCGCACCGAATCCGAGTCGGACCGCGGAGTCGTGGTTGCCCGGGGTCACGACGACGGTCGCCGTCTCCGCGAGGTGTTCGAGGACGTGGGAGAGCATGCGGACCGCCTCGACCGGCGGGATCGCCCGGTCGTAGACGTCCCCCGCGACCACCACGAGGTCGACCGACCGCTCGCGGACGACCTGCACGAGGTGGTCGAGGAACGCCGCCTGGTGCTCCAGCAGGTCCGCACCGAGGAGGGTGCGCCCGAGGTGCCAGTCGCCGGTGTGCAGGATCCGCATGTGAGCCACGGTAACGGCCGCCGGGGACATCCCGGACGCCCACGCTGACCCTGTGGAGGACCGGACGACCGCGGGCACCGGTGGACGACCGGCGGCGTACGGTCGGACACATGACCACTCCCGCCGAACTCCTCGTCGAAGCGTTCTCCCGCGTGCCCGAGACCGTCGGACGCGCCGTCGACGGCCTGTCGGAGGACCAGCTCGCGTCCCGACCGGCCGCCGGGGCGAACACGCTCGCCTGGCTCGCCTGGCACATCGCCCGCGGTCAGGACGCCCAGATCGCCGCCCTCGCCGGTAGTGAACAGGTGTGGACGGCGGACGGCTGGGTCGAACGCTTCGGTCTGCCCTTCCCCGCCGAGGCGCTCGGGTACGGCATGTCCCGCGACGACGTCGGTCGCGTCCGCGCGTCGGCGGCACTCCTCACCGGCTACCTCGACGCGGTGCACGCGCGCACGGTCGCGTACCTGCAGACGCTCTCGCCGGAGGACCTCGAGACCGTCGTCGACGACTCGTACGACCCGCCCGTGACCGTCGGTGTGCGGCTCGTGAGCATCCTCGACGACTGCGTCCAGCACGCCGGCCAGGCCGGCTACGCCCGGGGCGTGCTCTTCTTCAACCGCTGACGCGCTGCGTCGTCGCCCGCGTCGCGCTTCGCGCACGGACGACGGACGGGAGGCCCGGTACCAGCTGGTACCGGGCCTCCCGCCAGCTCGTGGTCGCGTCAGCGCGCGGCGAGTTCCGCGATGATGCGGTCGCCGGGGCCGCTCTCGACGAGGTCCGCCTCGATCTCCGCGTGCTCGAGGATGCCCTCGATCTTGCGGCGACGGCCGCGCGGGACGATCGTGACGACGGTGCCCTCCTTGCCGGCACGACCCGTACGGCCGGACCGGTGCATGTACGCCTTGTAGTCGTCCGGGGCGTCGGCCTGCACGACGAGCGAGACGTCGTCGACATGGATGCCCCGGGCCGCCACGTCGGTGGCGACGAGCACGTTCACGCGGCCACTGGTGAGCAGCTGCAGGTTGCGGGTGCGTCGCGACTGGTTGAGGTCGCCGTGCAGCGAGGTCGCGCGGATGCCGGCGTCCTCGAACTGGTCGGCGAGACGCTCGGCGTAGGCGCGGGTCCGGGCGAAGACGATGGTCTTGCCCTCGCCGGCGACGAGCTCCTCGAGGACGCGGTCCTTGTCGCGCTGCTCGACCACGAGCACGCGGTGGTCGATGGTCGAGGACGCCTGGTCCTCACCCGCGACCTCGTGCACGCTCGGCTCGTGCAGGAACTCCTCCACGAGCGCCGCCACCTGGGTGTCGAGCGTCGCGCTGAACAGGAGCTTCTGCGCGCGGTTGCCCTGCGGGGTGACCTCGGCCGTCGCGGAGAGGATCTCCTGGACGGGCTCGAGGAACCCGAGGTCGCACATGTGGTCCGCCTCGTCGAGGACGGAGATGATGACCTCGCTGAGGTCGAGCGTCCCCTTCTTCATGAGGTCCTGGACACGGCCCGGGGTGCCGACGATGATGTCGACGCCACGCTGGAGGGCACCCTCCTGGCGGCCGTAGGGCACACCGCCGTAGATCTGCGTCGTGAACAGGCCGACCGACCGGGCGATCGGCTGCACCGTGCGGTCGATCTGCAGGGCGAGCTCGCGCGTCGGGGCGAGGATGAGCGCACGGGGGGCGCGGCCCATCTTGCGCTTCGTGCCGCCGCCGTGCTCCATGAGCTTCTCGACCAGCGGCGCACCGAACGCGATCGTCTTGCCCGACCCGGTGCGGCCTCGGCCGAGGACGTCCTTGCCGGCCAGGACGTCGGGGATCGTCGCCGCCTGGATCGGGAACGGGCTGCTCGCACCGAGTTCGGCCAGCGCGCGGGAGATGTTGCCGCCGATGCCGAGGTCGCCGAAGGTCACGCCCTCGACGTCCGCGGCCACGATCGACTCGGCCTGGAGCTTCTCGAGCTTGACGTCGTCGGCCGGGACGAAGTGGCCGCGGGGAGCGTCGTCACGACGCGGGGCGCGGTCGCGGTCGTCACGGTCGAAACGACGGGGCGCACGCTCATCGCTGTCACGACGCGGGGCGCGATCGTCACGGTCGAAGCGACGCGGAGCACGCTCATCGCTGTCACGACGCGGGGCGCGGTCGTTGCGGTCGAACGATCGCGGCGCACGGTCGTCACGGTCGAAGCGACGCGGAGCACGCTCGTCACGGTCGAAGCGACGCGGAGCACGCTCGTCGCTGTCACGACGCGGCGCACGGTCGTCACGGTTGAAGCTGCGCGGCGCACGGTCGTCACGGTTGAAGCTGCGCGGCGCACGCTCGTCGCTGCCACGACGCGGAGCACGCTCGTCACGGTTGAAGCTGCGCGGCGCACGCTCGTCGCTGCCACGACGCGGCGCACGATCATCACGGTCGAAGCGACGCGGAGCACGCTCGTCGCTGTCACGGCGCGGCGCGCGGTCGTCACGGTTGAAGCTGCGCGGTGCGCGGTCATCGCGATCGAAGCGACGGGGGCCGTGGTCATCGGCGTCACGACGCGGAGCACGGTCGTCACGGTTGAAGCTGCGCGGGGCGCGGTCATCACGGTCGAACCGACGCGGCGCACGCTCGTCGCGGTCCGAACCGCGCGCGGGGCGGCCCGCACCGCGCGGCTCCCACGCAGGGCGGCTGCCGCGGCTGTCGCGCGGCTCCCAGTTCGGGCGCTCGCCCGAGGACGGACGGGAACGACGCTCGTCGGCGTCCCAGCGCTGCTTCTGGCGGGGAGCCGTCGGCTCGGCAGCGCGGAAGCCGCGGTGCTTGGCGCTGCGAGCGGCAGGGGTGCCGTTCGGGTGACGCGTGCGGTCGGTGCGGTCGGCGCGGGAGTTCGCGCCCTTGTCGTACGGGGCCATGTGTTCTTTCCGGGGTGCAGACGTACCACGCAGCCCGGCAGCGACATCGGCGGGGGCGGCTCGTGGAGAGGTGGTTCATCGCAACGTCGATCGACGCGATTCCAGCCCTCGAACTACACAACACCCAAACACGTCCGCGGCTCGCGGCCGCGGTGTCGAAGGCCGACCGATCGAGCATACGCGACCCGGCCCCGTCAGACCAGCCCCGTCGACCGGTGGGATCGGAGGCGGAGGTGGGACGGGCCTCCCGGCGGTTGGGTCAGGACTCGGCGAGCCGCTGGCGCTGCTCGGCCACGTCGAAGTCCGCCGCGGGCCACGAGAGGTGCATGTCCTCGAGGGCGCGCAGCAGGAGCTGCTGGACGGCGAGACGGGCGTACCACTTGCGGTTCGCCGGCACGACGTACCAGGGAGCCTCCGGTGTCGAGGTGCGGTCGAAGACCACCTGGTACGCGTCCTGGTAGTCGTCCCAGAGCAGGCGGTCGTCGATGTCGCCCGGGTTGAACTTCCAGTGCTTGTCCGGCCGGTCGAGGCGGTCGCCGAGTCGTTCGCGCTGCTCGTCCTTGGAGATGTGCAGCATCACCTTGACGACCGTCGTGCCCTGCTCGGTGAGCCGGCGCTCGAAGTCGACGATCGCGCCGTAGCGTCGCTCGACCTCGTCCGGCTCCGCCGAGTGCCGGACACGCTGGACCAGCACGTCCTCGTAGTGGGAGCGGTCGAAGACGCCGAGCTGTCCCGCGTCCGGCAGATGCCGTTCGATGCGCCAGAGGAAGTCGTGCTCGCGCTCCTCGGCGGTGGGCGCCTTGAAGCCCGCGTAGCGCACGCCGTTCGGGTCGACCGCGCCGACCACGTGCGAGACGATGCCGCCCTTGCCCGCGGTGTCCATCGCCTGCAGGACGAGCAGCACCCGGCGCTGGTCCGCCGCCGTCGCCGCTGCCCAGAGCCGTTCCTGCAGGGCCGCCAGGCGGGAGGCGCCCGCGGCGAGCGCTTCCAGCCCGTCGATCTTGCGGCCGGGGAACCCCGGTGTCGCGTCCGGGTCGACGGTGTCGAGCCGGAACCCGGGGCCGACGCGGAGGAGCGACTCGGGGTCGGCGTTCCAGGACTTCTGACGGCTCACGGGTCCTCCTGTGGATCTCGTGCCCATCCTGGCACCCCGACCTGCCCATGTACCGTGGCTGGCGATGAAGTCCGGCCGCCGTACCCTGCTCGCGCTCGTCGCCGCGGCCGCGGTCGTCGGCGCAGCGGCGTCGTGCACCGTCGACGGGACCGGGGACGGGAACAGCACCGTCACCGCCGACCCCGTCATCTACCCGCTGTCGCTGGAGTACCACGGCATCGACGTCGTGCCGGACGTGCCGTACGGGCAGGATCCCCTGCAGCAGCTCGACGTGTGCCTGCCGGCCGACAGTCCGCCCGAGAGCACCTCGACGCCCACCCCGACGCCGACCGCCCGGGCCGCCGAGGAGCCGGACCGCGTCGAGGTCGGTTCCCGCCCTGCGGTGATGATGATCCACGGCGGCAGCTGGTCCCACGGCGACAAGGCCACGGCGGCGTACCGGTCGGTCTGTCAGTTCCTGGCGTCCGAGGGGTTCGTGACGTTCAACGTCGACTACCGCCTCGCACCGACCGACCCGTTCCCGGCCGGTCTCGACGACGTCCGTCGCGCGCTCGACTTCGTCTTCCGGCCGACCACCCTGCAGACGTACGACGTCGACCCGGACCGGGTCGGGGTGTTCGGTGGCAGCGCCGGCGGCAACCTGGCCGCGCTCCTGGCCGTCGAGGACCACGAGTCGAGCGCGTACGCCGACGGCTCCCGCATCCGGGCGGTCGTCGACCTGAGCGGGCCGACCGACCTCACCGTCCGGTCCACCGGGGCGGACGGGGTCGCTGCCTCGTTCCAGCGGAAGCAGTTGCTGTACCTCGGGTGCGAGTCGTACCGGTCGTGCCCGGCGGCCGGACGAGCGTCGCCGATGTACCAGGTGACGCAGGAAACCGCGCCGTTCTTCATCGGGCACTCCACCGACGAGTTCATCCCGCTGTGGGAGTCGCAGCGCTTCGCGACGACCCTGCGCGACCACGGCGTCCCGGTGACGTTCGTCGCTGTGCAGGGGTCGGCGCACTCGATCGCGCAGCTCGACCGGGCGATGAGCCGCCGGGTGACGGCGTTCCTGCGCGACAACCTGAGCTGACGCTGACGCTGACGCTGACGCCGACGCCGACGCTGACGCCGTCCGGCCCCCCTGACCGTTCCCCGGGGTGACGTGCTCCGGGGTGACGTGCCCCGCACGGGTGGCACCCGGAGCGGGACTGTCGATGATGTCGACGGATCGTCAGGCTTGGCGGGTGACGCACACCTCGATCTCCGCCCCGGCCGCCCCCGCCGTGCGTGCCCGCACCGGCAGCTGGACGTCGGTCCGCACGGCCGCGGAACTCCTGCTGGGGCTCTCCTTCTTCGTCACGGTGGCGTCCGGTTGGTACGGCGCCGCCGTCGGGCAGGCAACCGTGGTCACACCGGTCGCGGCGGTCGTGTTCCTCGTCACCGTGACGTGCGTGCTGGTGTCCTGGTTCCGCGAGCTCGACCAGGACTCCGACGGCCGCTGACACCGTCTGCATGCCGTCGGCCGCACGGTCGCACGACCCGATGCACGCAGGGGCACGCCGCCGCATGAGCGGCGACGCGCCCCGCTGATCACGCCTCGGCGCGAGCCGCCTTCCGCTGCGCCCGACGCTCACGAGCACCCTCGACCAGGGCGTACAACGCCGGCAGCACGACGAGCGTCAGCAGCGTCGACGACACCAGACCACCGATCACGACGAGGGCCAGCGGCTGGGAGATGAACCCCGACTTGCCGGTGAGCCCGATCGCCATCGGCAGCAGCGCGAAGATCGTCGCCAGCGCGGTCATCAGGATCGGTCGGAGGCGTCGGGTCGCGCCCTCGAGCAGGGCTTCCCGCACCGGCAGTCCTCGTCGCCGGTACTGGTTCACCAGGTCGATGAGGACGATCGCGTTCGTCACGACGATGCCGACGAGCATGAGCAGCCCGATGAGCGACGCGACACCGATCGGGACGCCCGAGATGACCTGCAGCAGGATCGCACCGGTCGCGGCGAACGGCACCGAGACCAGGAGCATGAGCGGCTGGAGCAGGCTCCGGAACGTGGCGACCATGATCACGTAGACGATCAGCACGGCGACCACGACGGCGAGGCCGAGCTGCGAGAACGCCGACGACTGGCTCGCGGCGACACCGCCGATGGAGGCGCTCGCACCGCGCGGCAGGTCGAGTTCGTCGACCGCCTTCGTGACGGACTGCACGGCCGCCCCGAGGTTCGTCGCGTCCGGTGTGACGGTGATCGTGGCGGTCCGGGCGGCGTTCGTCGTCGTGACCGTCGTGGGCCCCTCGGACTGCTCGACCGTCGCGACGTCCGTCAGCGGCACGGTGCCGGTGCTCGTCGGCACGTCGAGTGAGCGCAGTGCCGCGACGGTCGTCGGCGGGTCCGGGTTCGCGATGTACACGTCGAGCGTGGCGTCGTCGATCTCGATGCTGCCGGTGTCACGTGGCGACACCGCGGCGGCCACGAGTCCACCGACCTGGGTCTCGGTGAGTCCGAGGTCGGCGGCCTTCGCCCGGTCCACCCGGACGGCGAGGAAGGGCTCCGCCGCGGACAGGTTGCTCGTCGCGCCGGTGGTGCCCTCGACCGAACGCATGGTCGCGAGGACCTTGCGTGAGGCGGTCTCGAGCTGCGCCTGCGTCGGGGCGGTGACGTCCACCTCGATGTCGCTGCTGCCGCCGAACCCACCACCGGACGAGGCGATGGTGATCTCGCCCACGCCGTCGATGGCGTCGAGCCGCTTCCGGGCGTCGGCCTGGATCGTCGGCTGGTCGGCTTCCGCGTCGGTGGTGACCGCGTACTGCACGGAAGCCGATCCGCCGCCGCCGAACGCGGCCTGGATGGACTGCCCGCTCGTGCCGATGGTGGTCTGGACGGTCTCGACGCCGCGGACGTCCTGCAGTTCCCGCTCCACCTGTCGTGCGGAGTCGGACTGGACGTCGAGGCTCGAACCGGCCTTCAGGTCCTGGGTCACGGTGAAGGTGTTCTGCCCGGAGTCCCCGAGGTAGTTCGTGGTGACCAACGGCAGCGCGGCGGCCGTGCCACCCAGGACGACGACGGCGAGCAGGACCACGACGACCGGCGCCCGGACGGCCCAGCGGAGCACCGGGAGGTACACGCGACGGAGACGGTCCGAGGTGCCGGCGTCGTGCAGGTCCGCGGCGGACGCGAGCGCGGCCTCGGACGTCGGACGGACGGCGGGCTCGTCGGCACGCCCCACGGCGTGCGCGGTCTGCTCGTCCCGCTCCGCTGTGGCCTGTTCGACTGTGACCTGCTCCGCTGTGGCCTGCTTCGCCTTCTTCGGGCGCAGCCACCAGTACGCGAGCACCGGGACGATCGTGAGCGACACGAGCAGCGAGGCCACGAGCGCCAGGGTGACGGTCACCGCGAACGGCCGGAAGAGCTCCCCGACGAGTTCCGCGACGAAGGCCACGGGGAGGAACACCGCGACGGTCGTGAGTGTCGACGCGGTGACGGCGCCGGCGACCTCGCGGACGGCGTCGAGCACGGCCTGCGCTCGGTCGACGCCGGGGCGCATGTGCCGCTTGATGTTCTCGATGACGACGATGGAGTCGTCCACCACACGGCCGATCGCGATGGTGAGCGCGGCCAGCGTGATGATGTTGAGCGAGTAGCCCGCTGCCTGCATGCCGATCGCCGCGAGGAGCACCGACGTCGGGATCGAGACCGCCGTCACGAGGGTGGACCGCACCGAGAGCAGGAACACCAGGATGACGACGACCGCGAAGGCCAGGCCGAGCAGTCCCTCCTCGGCCAGGGAGTCGATCGACTGCTGGATGTAGGGCGCCTGGTCGAAGACGACGGTGAAGCGCGGGTCGCCCTCGATCTTGGCCTCGATGCCGGGCAGCGCGTCACCGACGACGGTCGACACGTCGACGGTGTTGGCCTCCTGCGTCTTCGTGATCGAGATCGTCAGGGCCTGCTCGCCGTCGACGCGGCTGATCGACGTCCGCGGCGACTCCTTGATCGCGACCTCGGCGACGTCGCCGAGGGTGGTGTCGGTCGGGGTCGCGGCAGGGGTCGCGGCCGCGTCGGTGGGTGCGGCGTCGGTCGCGCCACCGGTCGTCGTCCCACCCGGGGTCGTCGCACCGGCAGCGGGCCCACCGGCGGCGGGTGCACCGGCGCCGGGTGCGCCGGTCGTGTCGGTCGACGTGGTGTCCGCCGCGTCCGATCCGCCCGAGCCGGACGAGTTGGTGAGGGGCAACGCGCGGATGTCCTCGAGCGACGCGATCCGCTCACCGGTCTGCACCGAGAGGGTCGACCCGTCCTCGGTGATCGTGCCACCCGGGATCAGCGCGCCGTTGTCGTCGAGGGCGTCCGAGATCGCCGTCTGGCTGAGCCCCCGGGCCGCGAGCTCGTCCTCGTCCGGTGTGATGACGACGCGACGCCCGGGGTTGCCGAACACGTCGGCCTGTCGGACCCCGTCGAGCTTCTCGAGGTCGGGGATCGCGGTCGCCTGCAGCCGGTCGACCAGCTCCTCCTGGTTGCCGGACGACGAGACCGCGACCTGCAGCACCGGCAGGTCGTCGAAGGACCCGGTGATGATCTGCGTCTGTACGGAGTCGGGGAGCGAGAGGGCGTTGACCGCGGTCTGGATCTTGTCCTCGGCGCTGGCCAGGTTCGAGCCGTAGTCGAACGAGGCGGAGACGACGCTCTGCCCGGTGGACGACGTCGCACTCGTCGACTCGAGGTCGGGCACGACCTGGATCGCCTGCTCGATCTTCGTCGAGACGTCGTTCGACACGACCTCCGGCGTGGCCCCCGGGTAGGCGCTGACGATGGCGACCTGCGGGAACTCGACGCTCGGGATGAGTTCCTGCTTGAGGCTCGACAGGGCGACGCCACCGAAGACGGCCACCACGATCGTCACGAGGGCGATGAGGGCGCGGTTCCGGAGACTGAAGACGGAGAGGAGGTGCACGCCCTGATCCTCGCAGCCCGGTCCTGCATCCACCCAGCCGAAGTGCATCCTGGGGATGAACGTGCAGGTACCCGGACGTGTGGCGGGGACCTCCCGGTCAGGCGGCGCCGAGCAGGGAGTACACGGCGAGCACGCCGACCGAGCCGACGACGCCGACCCCGAGCGCGACCGCACGGCCGATCGGCGACCGGGCCAGCGCGATGCCGGCGACGAGGACGCCGACCCCGACCACGATCTGGACGACCCACGTGGCGGTCCCCGTGGTCGCGGCGACCTGCAGCAGGGCGCGGGCGCCCTCGCCGATGAGGACCGCAGCGGTCACACCGGCGGCGGCACCCCGCCAGCGGCCGTCCGGAGACCGGAGCGCGACGGCGACGGCACCGGCGAGCAGCCCGGCGGGCAGTGCCATCACGACCCAGAAGTTGGTGATCGACAGCGAGTCCGGGTAGCCGCGGAGGTTCGTCGTCGCCCAGTAGCCGATGTGCATGAGCTCGAGCAGCACGACGCCGAGCGCCATCGCGAGCGCGGTCCGCAGCCGCGGTCGGACACTCCCCCGAGCGACCCCGGCGGCGAGCACGAGCAGCACGGCGACGACGAACCACGGCCCGGCCGCGTTGGAGATGGACGCCAGCCCGGGCACCGCCTGCCCGAAGCTCGTCGCGACGCCGGCGAGCACGGCCCCGGTCACCGCCATGGTGAGTCGGGCGACCGGCGGCACGGCACTGCCGCTCGGGTGCCCGGGAGCGGACGGCGACGCGGCCCGGGCGACACCGGGAGAGGACAGGGTGCTGTTCATGGTCTCGATGCTGGCGTGCCCGTCCGCTCGTCACATCACCCGGGAGGGGCATGGGCATCCTCCGCAGGAGTGACGCGGCCGACCGCGGACCACGGACGCGGACGTCCGTGCACCACGGACGCGGCCGACCGCACACCGCAGACCGCAGACCACAGACCACAGACCACAGACGCGTGCGTCCTCAGACCACCGCCGCCGACGACCCCCGCGCGCCCACGGTCGCCCCGCCCACCCGTGACCAGGACCGCGCGAGGGCGTCGACCACGCGCTCCCGTTCCTCCGCGGTCAGGGTGAACGGCACGCGCAGCGACCGCTCGAACCCGCCGTCCGGCCCGAACACGCCCCCGGACGCGAGCACGACCCCCTCGGACCGCGCCGCGAGGACCAGCGCGGTCGACACCGGACGCCCGAGCCCCACCCACGTGGTCAACCCGCCGGCCGGCGACGGGACGTCCCACTCCGGCAGCCGTTCCCGCAACGCGGCGACGAGGCCGTCGCGACCCGCGCGCAGGGCCGGACGCCGGGCCTCCAGGACGGCCGCCGTCTGCGGGACCAGTTCACGCGCGACGAGTTGGTCCAGCGTCGGCGTCCCGAGGTCGCCCGTCGGCCGCGCGAGGAGCAGGCGGTGCAGGAGCTCCGGAGCAGCCCGGATCCAGCCGATCCGCAGCCCGCCCCAGAACACCTTGTCCGCCGAACCGACCATCACGACCTCACCCGGCGCCCCGGCGGCCAGCGGGGGCGCGGACGGGCCGTCGATGCGGAGCTCCCCCATCGTCTCGTCGGCCACGACGACGGTGCCGACGGCCGCGGCGGCCTCGAGCAGGACGCTCCGCGTGGACGTCGGCATGGTCGCGCCCGTCGGGTTGTGCAGCTCGGGCATGACGTAGGCCATCGTCGGCGCCGAGCGGCGCAGGGTCGCGTCGAGCACGCCCTCGTCCCACCCGCCGCGTGGGTCGACGGGGACCGACACCAGCCGACCACCGGCAGCGCGGAGGGCCTCGTGCGCGTGCGGGTAGGTCGGCGACTCGACGAGCACCGGGTCACCGCGCCCGACGAGCACCCGCGCCAGCAGCGCGATCGCGTGTTGGGCGCCGACGGTGACGATCACCTCGGAGGGCGAGGTCGGCAGCCCCCGGGCCGTGTACCGCTCCGCGATCGCCGCGCGGAGGCCCGGGTCCCCGACGGTGTCGAACCCGATCCCGGCGAGCGCCGCCGGCAGGTGCCGCATCGCGCGTTCGACGGCCTCGGCCACGACCGGGGCGCTCCGCAGGGCGGCCTTCCGCAGGTCGAGCACGTCCGCGGGCACGACGCCGCCGAACTCCTCGGGGTCCGGGCGCCCCTCGAGCGGCAGGCGGACGACGCTGCCCGACCCGCGGAGGGACGTCAGGAAGCCGTCGACGCGGAGTCGTGCGTACGCGTTCGCGACGGTGGTGCGGGAGACGCCGAGTGCGGCCGCGAGCCCGCGTTCGGCGGGCAGGCGAGCGCCGTGCGGGATGCGCCCGTCGATGACGAGGACCCGCACGGCGTCGGCGAGCGCCTCGTACGCCGGGGCGTCGGAGCCGGCACGCCAGTGCGTCAGGAGTACGGCGGCGGAGCGGGCACTGAGGAGGACGGGGGTCACGGGGTCCACAGTAGGACGATTGGCTCTCGACCAGCAGGCCAATCTGTTCCAAGCTCGAACCGTGTCCCGCTCCTCCACCGTGTCCCTCCGTCTCGTCCAACTCCTCGTCGGCCTGTTCCTCTACGGCGCCTCGGTCGCACTGCAGGTCCGCGCGGTCGTCGGCGTCTCGTCGTGGACCGTCCTCACGCAGGGCCTGGAGAACGTCCTGCCGTGGTCGTTCGGCGTCATCACGGTCGTGTCCAGCCTGGTGATCCTGCTGTTCTGGATCCCGCTCCGGCAACGACCGGGGATCGGCACGCTGCTCAACGCCCTCGCGATCGGTCCGGCGGCCGACCTGGTCCTCTGGCTGGTCCCCGAACCGGCCGGCCTGGTCGATCGCGTCCTGCTGTTCGTCGGGAGCATCGCCCTGCTCGCGGTCGCGACGGCGTGCTACATCGGCGCGGGCTTCGGCACCGGCGCACGGGACGGCCTGATGGTCGGGCTGCACGAACGGTTCGGCTGGCCGGTGTGGGTGGCGCGCACGGTCGTGGAGGTCACGGTCGTCGTCGTCGGCTGGCTGCTCGGCGGGGACGTCGGCGTCGGCACGGTGGTCGCCGCGTTCGCGATCGGTCCGCTGGTGCAGCCGCTCATGCCGCTGTTTCGCCGGTTCCCGTGGAGCCCCGGCCGGGAGGTCAGGCCCGCTCCCGCCCCGCTGGTCGCTGACCGTCTGCCCGACGTCTCGATCTGACCCTGGCGTCTGCGCAGGACGCGATGTATCGTGTCGCGAAAGACGCGATACATCGCGTTCCGTCCGACACCGAGGAGCAGTCATGGCACAGGAGAAATGGCTCGTCGACGAGCCGAAGGTCATCGACACCGGGATCGTCCGCGCACTGCGGGTGGGCCTGGTCGGCGGGCAGGTGGACGTCGTCACGCACGACGAGCCGACCGCGCGCGTGGAGATCCACCAGGTCTCCGGCAAGCCCATCAAGGTGGAGATCGAGGGCGACACCCTGACGGTCGACCACCCCCAGATGCGCTGGGACGACCCCCTCGGCTTCCTCAAGTCCTTCCGCGGCGGCGGCGCCCGCGCAGACGTCAGCATCCTCGTGCCACGGGACGTCACGGTCACGCTCGGGGTCGTCTCCGCCGGCGTCCTGCTCTCCGGCACCGAGCGCGGCGCGGTGCTCAACAGCGTCTCCGGGGACGTCGTCGTCGACGCGGTCATCGGAGACGTCCAGGTCCACGCGGTCTCCGGCACGACCACGATCCGCGACCAGGTCGGCACCGTCACGCTCCGGACGGTCTCGGGCGACGTCGTCGCCACCGGCGAGATCCGTCGGTTCTCGGCCGACGCCGTCTCGTCCGCCGTGGTGCTCGACCTGCACGGCACCCCGGACAGCGTGAAGGTGAACACCGTCTCCGGCCCGGTCGACGTCCGACTCGAGCACGGCACGGCCTACACGAGCACGATCACCACCGCCACCGGCCGCCTGCAGTTCGACGACGCCGAGCTCCGCGGCACCCGCGGCACGTACACCCGGACCGACGGGGAGCTCTCCGGCTCGTACGTCGACATCCGGGTCAACTCCGTCTCCGGCGACGTCGCGATCGTGCACGGCCCGGCCCCAGTCCCGGCCGCCGACACCACCCCGACCGCCGACGAGCAGGGCGGTGTCGCATGAGCCCCGTCTTCGCGCACGGACACCTGCGCCTGTACCTGCTCGTCCTGCTCGCCGACCACCCGATGCACGGCTACGAGGTCATCACCGCGCTCGGCGACCGCTTCGGCGGCACCTACGTCCCGAGTGCCGGCACCGTGTACCCGCGGCTCGCCAAGCTCGAGGAGGACGGCCTGGTCACGAAGACCTCCGACGGCCGGAAGACCGTCTACGCGATCACCGAGGCCGGTCGCGCCGAGCTCGACGCACGAGCCGACGAGGTCGCCCAGCTCGAGAACGGTGTCGCGGACAGCGTGAAGTCGCTCGCCGCCGGCGTCCGCGCGTCGGTCGGCGCCGCGATGGAGTCGCTCCGCGCCGACCTCGCCGCCGCGCAGCACAGCGGCCCGACGGGGGCCCCGGGTGCCGCCGGCGCCGAGCCGGCACCGGTCGCGGGGTCCGGCGGCCGGACCCTCCGCGACGCCGAGATGGCGGTCGCCGTGTTCCGGCAGCAGCTCCGTGCCGACCTGCGTCGCCGCGCAGCCCGCGGCACGCTCGACGACGCTGCGGTCCAGCGCCTCCGTGACGGCCTGGAGGCCCTGCGCGGGTCGTTCTGACGCGACCGGACACCAGGACGACCGGTCCGGCGGGGCGGACGCGGTCCGGGCCTCCCGGCCGTCACCGGAGCACCGACCGTCGAACCTGTCCGTTCCTTCAGAGAAGGACAGGAGAACCCCTCCGATCCGCGACGATCCGCGGATCGGAGGGGTTCTCCGCGTCCCGTCCGCTCGTGGGGGAATACGGTTCCGGCCTCCGGTGTTGCGTTCGCCCCGCCAACGAGTAAGTTCGTCGCTCGTGACCAACGAGACCCGGTCGTTGAAAGCCCGACTGATCGGCGACCCGCTCCCCTCCGAGAAACTCGAGGGGCAGCTCCTGCCGAAGCACCTGGCGCTCCCCATCTTCGCCAGCGACCCGCTCTCCTCCGTGGCGTACGCACCGCAGGAACTGCTCATGATCCTGCTGCTCGGCGGGATGGCGTTCCTGACGTTCGCCCCCTGGGTGGCCGCGCTCGTCGTGCTGCTGCTCGTGGTCGTCGTCGCGTCCTACCGGCAGCTCATCAAGGCGTACCCGTCCGGGGGCGGCGACTACGAGGTCGCGCACCGGAACCTCGGCGAGAAGGCCGGGCTCGTCGTCGCGAGCGCCCTCCTCGTCGACTACGTGATGACGGTCGCCGTGTCGGTGGCCTCCGGCGTCGACAACATCATCTCGGCGCTGCCGATGCTCAACCCGTTCCGCGTGGAGCTGGCGCTCCTGTTCGTCGTGCTGCTGGCGGCCGCGAACCTCCGCGGCGTCCGCGAGTCGAGCAAGGCCTTCGCCGTCCCGACCTACCTGTTCGTGGCGAGCGTCTTCCTGATGGTCGTGACCGGCCTCGTCCGCATCGTCGCCGGGGACGCGCCCGTGGCCGAGTCCGCCGGCTACACCGTCGAGAACATCGAGCACACCACGCAGGCGGCCTTCATCCTCCTGCTCCTCCGGGCCTTCGCGTCCGGCTGTTCGGCGCTCACCGGTGTCGAGGCGATCGCGAACGGCATCCCGGCCTTCCGCCGCCCGAAGATCAAGAACGCGCAGCAGACCCTCGTGCTCATGGGCGGCATCGCGATCGTGCTGTTCGTCGGCCTCATCACGCTCGCCCTCGTCTCCCGCGTGCACTACGCCGAGAACGCGTGCGACCTGCAGGGCTTCGCGGACTGCGCGGCGACACCGCAGCGCTCCCTCATCGCCCAGATCGCCGCGGCCACGTTCGGCAACAACTCGGTCCTGTTCTTCGTCATCCAGGCGACCACGGCGGCGGTGCTGCTCCTCGCCGCGAACACGGCCTTCAACGGGTTCCCGCTGCTCGGTTCGATCCTGGCGCGCGACTCCTACGCCCCGAAGGCGCTGTCCACCCGCGGTGACCGGCTCATCTACTCGAACGGCGTCATCGTGCTCGCGCTCGTCGCGGCCGCACTGCTCATCGTCTACCGGGCGAACGTCACGAGCCTGATCCAGCTGTACATCATCGGCGTGTTCGTCTCGTTCACGCTCGGGCAGAGCGGGATGGTCAAGCACTGGGTGAGCCTGCTCCGCGCCGACCGTGCCGGCACCGCCGGGGAGCCGGTGCACCGCGGGCCGGTCATCCGCAGCCTCACGATCAACTCGATCGGCGCCACCTTCACGTTCGTGGTGCTCGTCATCGTCACCATCACGAAGTTCACGCACGGCGCCTGGCTCGTCTTCGTGATCATGCCGGTGCTGTTCGTGCTCATGCTCGGCGTGAACCGCTACTACCGCGACGTCTCGCACGAGATCGCGGCCGACGCGGAGACCGAGTTCGGCGCCACGGGCGACCACGCCATCGTCCTCGTGAACAAGCTGCAGAAGCCGGTGCTGAAGGCGCTCGACTACGCCATCGCCGCGAAGCACGCCGACCTCGAGGCGGTGCACGTCGCCATCGACGACGCCGAGGCCGCGCGCCTCCGGGAGCAGTGGGCCGAGCACGGCATCGAGGTCCCGCTGACGATGGTGCCGAGCCCGTACCGCGACATCTCGATGCCCCTCATCAAGTACATCAAGGCGCACCGGCTCGAGCACGGGTCCGAGGTCGTCACGGTCTACACCCCGGTGTTCATCGTCGGCCACTGGTGGGAGGGGCTGCTGCACAACCACCGCGGCCGCCGCATCCGCAAGAAGCTGCTGCTCATGCACGGCGTCACGGTCGCGCTCGTCCCGTGGCTGCTCGACTCGTCGGAGCTGCTCTACGGCAAGCGCTCCCGCCCCTTCCCCGGGCAGGACCGCCGCGGCGAGCCCGTCCGACCCGCCCTCCGCCGGTCGCCGCACGGCGTCTTCCGCTCGGAGGCCGAGGAGGACCGGCTCATCCGCTCCGCCCAGCGCAACAGCCTGGAACCGCAGAAGCTCGCGAACGCCAGCACCCCCTCGCGCCGAGCGACGCGACCGGCCGGCCCCGCGGAGGGCGTCGACCCCGCGACCTGCACGGGTGAGATCCGATCCCTCGTCCCGACCGCCCCGCCGGTCCCCCACGCGCCGGCCGACCGCGTCTGAGCCGAGCACGGTCGGACGATGACCCTGCGTGACGGTGTCCGGTCGTACCATGTGACCCCATGACCACCGTGCCCGAGGACCTCCGTACCTTCGCGACCTTCGACGGACACGGCGGCAAGGTCTCGAAGCGCGTCGAGGTGCTCGACCACCGCCCGCCGGTCTCGCCGGACGGCCGCTACGACGGGCTCGTCGCGGTGCGCGGCGAGCACCCGCTCGGCGCGCTCGACGAGCGCGCCGCCGACGACTCCGCCGAACTGACGCGCGGCGTCGCGAGCATCGGCTGGGTGGACCCGGCCACGCTCCGGGACTGGTACCGGCCGGACCGGGTCGTGGTGAGCCTCCTGGACGCCCGCCGCTCCGGGCTGGAGCCCGGGGTCTACGCCGACTCGCGAGGGCGCGGCCGGGTCCGCATCGACGGCCAGGAGGCCCACCTCGGCTCCGACGGGCGGCCCGCGTTCCGCGCACTGGCCGGGACGGCGGAGGCCCCGAAGGTCGACGTCCCACTGCCGATGGACCAGGCCGTGCGGCTCGTGGTCGTGACCGTCGCGCGGCGCGACGGCGACGACCTGGGCGGGACAGCACCGGCGCACCGCACGTCGACCGGTGCTGCCGGCGTGGAGGTCGTGACGACGCCCGTGGCGCCGCTCCTGGCCCCCGGCGAGTACCCGGAGTACGCCGACGACGTGCCGGGGCTGCCGCCGCGACCCGCGTCCGGACGGGTCCGCGTGAGCGCCTCGGTGCTGCTGGACGGGGCCCTGCACCCGGTGGACCGGCTCGACGAACAGGCGAACACGCTCTGGATCGAGCGGGGCGGCCGGGTCGTCCCGATCGCGGCGAGCGACGTCGGCGGAGACCTGGTGCGGTACACGGCGACGCCGGTCTGACGCGGGACTGGCGCCGAACTGACGCCGAACTGACGCCGACTCGACGCGGGACTGGCGCCGGTCCGGCGTCGCCTGTCCGTTCGCCGGTCGTCGGGGGACGCTGTGCTGCGCGGGACGTCGGGGGTGCGGCGTACGGTCACGCTCATGAGTGATGCAGACCAGAACCAGCCGGAGACCCTCGGCGGCGAGCGCCCGGACCCGTCGACCACCGCGAGCAAGGACCCCGAGCAGTGGGTGACCGGTGACGAGCCGATGACCGGCCCGCAGCGCAGCTACCTCGACACCCTCGCGCGCGAAGCCGGCGAGGAGCTCCCCGCCGACCTCAACAAGGCCGAGGCCTCGGAGAACATCGACCGCCTGCAGCAGAAGACCGGCCGCGGCACCAACTGAACCGCAGGCGTTGCTGTACGGCGGTCCGCATCCCAGCGGGCCGCCGTCCGGCATCTCCGTCGCGATCGCCGTCCCCGTCGCGGTCAGGGTCGACCGGGACTGCCGGACGGAGCCGCGAGGCGCCCGGCGCCAGCGGTGCGGTCCACCGCTGTCGGTCACGCCCGAGCGGGTGACCGCTCCCCGTCGTCCGCGGCCAGCACCGCCAGGACCTGGCGGGCGATCCGACGACCGGCGCGGTTCGCACCGATGGTCGACGCCTGCGGGCCGTACCCGGCGAGGAAGAGGCGCGGTTCGGCTCCGGCACGCCCGTCCTCCACGACGACCCCACCGGCCTCGGTCCGCAGGTGCAGCGGCGCGAGGTGCCGGAGGTCCGCGCGGAACCCGGTCGCCCAGATGACGGCGTCGGCGTGCACGTGCTCACCGGTCGCGGTCTCGACGCCGTCCGCGTCGAGCCGGACGAACATCGGCTCGGGCTGCAACAGCCCACGCGCCAGGCCGCGTCGGATCCGCGGTGAGACCGGGAGGCCCGTCCCGCTGACGATGCTCGGCAGCGTCCGTCCCGCCTTCGCTGCCCGGTCCTGGTCCTCGACGGCCGCCACGGCGGCGCCGAGCGCGAGTTCCGGGTCGTCGGACCAGACCACGGGACGACGGGTGAACCACCGCGTGGTCCGGGCGACGCCGTCGAGCTCGAGCAGGAAGCCGATGGCGCTCGTACCGCCACCGACGACCACGACGTCCTGCCCCGCGAACTCCGACGCGTCGCGGTAGCCCGTCGTGTCGAGCTGCCGGCCCCGGAACACGTCGCGACCCGGCACCCACGGCACGAACGGTGTGCCCCACGTACCGGAGGCGTTGACGACCACCTCCGCGCGGATCACCCCGGTGGTCCCGTCGTCGTCGCGGGTCTCGACCACCAGCGCGGGCGTACTACCAGCCGGACCGGACTCGACCTCGCGGCGGACCGCCGTGACGGCGACGGGGCGACGCACCCGGAGGTCGTGGTGCTCCTCGAACCGCCGGTAGTACTCCGCGACGACGTCACGGGCCGGACGTGAGCGGTCCGCGTCGTCGAAGTGCAATCCCATCTCGTGCATGCCCGGCAGGTCGTGGACTCGGTGCGCGAGGCCGAGACGGAGGGCCTCCCAGCGGAACTGCCACGCGCCTCCCGTTCCCGGAGCACGCTCGAGGACGACCAGGTCGCGGCCGGCGGTCAGTCCGGCGCGCTGGAGGTGCCAGGCGACGGAGAGGCCTGCCTGGCCCGCGCCGATCACGACGACACGGGCGTGTTGGTCGGCGGTGCGCATCACCCTCGATTCTGCTGTGCTCGGGACGCGCCGGGCGAAGTCGGCAACGGGGTACATGGTAAAGTGGCCGACAGATTTCAAACCACGAACCGTCTGTTCTTCCCGGGTGCACACTCGTCGCCCGCCGAGACCGGACACGAGCCGACACAGAGGGGGTCACGCATGGGGCGCGGCCGTCAGAAGGCGAAGCACACCAAGGTCGCCCGGGAGCTGAAGTACTTCAGCCCGGACACGAACTACGGTGCTCTCGAACGCGAACTCTCCGTCGCACAACAGTCGGACGAGCCCGACTACGTCGACCGCTGGGCCGACGAGTTCGGTGACGATGGTGACCTGGAGAACCAGACGGACACGAACAAGTCCGCCTGACCTCCCGGTCTGACGACGCCGCGCTCCTCCGGGGCGCGGCGTCTCGTCGTGCCCGGGCGAATGCGTCGTCGCGCCTCCGCCGCGGCACGCCGTGCCGGCCTCGCCTCCGCCGGGGTTGCACGATCTGCCGCCGCGCGGGCATCCGCCGGGGTTGCACGGTCTGCCGCCGCACGGGCCTCCCCCGGAGTTGCACGACCCGCCGCCGCACGGGCATCCGCCGAGGTTGCGCGATCTGCCGCCTCCGCGCGCCGGTGGCGGCCGCTTCTGCGACCTCGACGGAGCGCGCACGGCGGGTCGTGCGACCTCGACGACGCCCGGGCACGGTGAGTCGTGCGAACGCGGCGACGCCTCGACGACGCGCGGCACCGAGGAGGTTCCGCAACTCGCCGTGCGTCGGACGTCCCGGTTCCACGAACGCGGGATCTCGCGCGCCGAGGTTCCGTGATTCTGGAACCTCGGGGAGCGGCTGCCGGGCGGGGCCGCCGCGGGGCGGTACCGGGCGGGGCGCCTCAGCCCGCGTAGGACCCCACGAGGCGCACGGCCCCGCCGTCGACGCCCTTGGCGCCCTGCTCGAACCCGGTCAGGTCGCGCGCACCGGTCGACACCGAGCCGACCGTCCACGCGGGCAGTCCGGCTGCCCCGAGGGTCGCGATGACCTCGTCCGCCGCGGCACCGGACACGACGGCGAACATGCCGATGCCGAGGTTCCAGGTGCCCTCGGTGTCCTCGATCGGGGTGCCGGCCAGGTCGGCGAGCACGCGGAACACCGGCAGCGGCTGCCAGGTGGACCGCTCGACCTCGACCCAGGACCCGACGGGCAGCACGCGCGCCAGGTTCGCCGCGATGCCACCGCCCGTCACGTGCGAGAGCGAGTGCACGGCACCGGGGTGCTGCTCGATCAGGTCCAGCAGCGGGGACGTGTACAGGCGGGTCGGCTCGAGCAGGGCCTCCCCCACCAGGCCGCCGAGCTCCGGCAGCGTGTCCGTGTAGCCGATGCCGCGCTGGCCGAGGACGTGCCGGACGAGCGAGTACCCGTTCGAGTGCAGTCCGGAGGACTCGATCGCGATGACCGCGTCGCCGTCCTGCACGAGGTGCGCGCCGAGCTGCGAGCCGGCCTCGACCGCGCCGACGGCGGCACCGGCGACGTCGTAGTCGTCCGGACCGAGCAGGCCGGGGTGTTCCGCGGTCTCGCCACCGACGAGCGCGGTGCCCGTGGCCGCACAGCCGCGGGCGATCCCGGCGACGATGTCGGCGATCCGGTTCGGCACGACCCGGCCGCAGGCGATGTAGTCCGTCATGAAGAGCGGCTTCGCGCCGACCACGACGATGTCGTCGACGACCATGCCGACCAGGTCCTGCCCGATGGTGTCGTGCTTGTCGATGGCCTGCGCGATCGCGACCTTCGTCCCCACGCCGTCGGTCGAGGTCGCGAGCAACGGGCGCTCGAAGTCCTTGAGGAACGAGACGTCGTAGAGCCCGGCGAAGCCACCGACGCCGCCCAGGACGGACGCGTTGTGCGTCGCCGAGACGGCGGACTTCATGAGCTCGACGGCCAGGTCACCGGCGGCGGTGTCGACACCGGCCTCGGCGTAGGGGTTGGGCATACGTCGTCCTCCGCTGGGCATGGCAGACTTGTTCGGTACCACCCGATCCTACGGTCTGGAGCACCCCGCGAATGTGCGGCATCGTCGGCCTCGTTGCGCAGGGGCCTGCAAACCAATCCATCTACGACGCACTGCTCCTCCTGCAACACCGGGGACAGGACTCGACGGGCATCGCCACCGTCGACGGGCACGTGCACCACATGCACAAGACCCGCGGTCACGTGCGCGAGGCCTTCCGCACCCGTGACATGCGGGCGCTCCTCGGGACCATGGGTCTCGGCCACGTCCGGTATGCCACCCGTGGCGCCGCGACGAACGAGGAAGAGGCCCAGCCGTTCTACGTGAACGCGCCCTACGGCATCGTGCTGGTGCACAACGGCAACCTGACGAACACGCGTGAACTCACGCGGGAGCTGTTCGACATCGACCGCCGGCACCTCAACACGACCTCGGACACCGAGCTGCTCGTGAACGTCCTCGCGCACGAGCTGCAGGGCCAGGTCCGCGGCAAGCACCTGGACCCGGGGCAGGTGTTCGACGCCGTCGAACGCGTGCACGAGCGGGTCGAGGGCTCGTACGCCACGATCGCGACGATCGCCGGGCACGGCCTGCTCGCGTTCCGCGACCCGTTCGGCATCCGTCCGCTCATCCTCGGGCACAAGTTCGACGACGCGGGGAAGAGCGAGTGGGTCGTCGCGAGCGAGTCCCTCGTGCTCGAGTCCGGCGGCTACGACATCGTCCGTGACGTCGCTCCCGGCGAGGCCGTCTTCATCGAGATGGACGGCACGATGCACGCCCGACAGTGCGCGAAGGACCCGCGGCTCGTCCCGTGCGCCTTCGAGTACGTCTACCTGGCCCGTCCGGACTCCGTGATGAACGGCATCTCGGTCTACGACGCCCGTCTCCGTCTCGGCAACCGCCTGGCCGACACCATCGAGCAGTACGCGCCGACCGGTGACATCGACGTCGTCATGCCGATCCCGGACTCGTCCCGACCGGCAGCGATGCAGGTCGCGCAGAAGCTCGGCATCGAGTACCGCGAGGGCTTCTACAAGAACCGCTACGTCGGCCGGACCTTCATCATGCCGGGCCAGGCGGAGCGCAAGCGCAGCGTCCGACAGAAGCTCAACGCGATGTCGTCCGAGTTCAAGGGCAAGAACATCCTCATCGTCGACGACTCGATCGTGCGCGGCACGACGAGCCGCGAGATCGTCGAGATGGCCCGTGCCGCCGGCGCGAACGAGGTCACCTTCACCAGCGCCGCGCCGCCGGTCCGCTACCCGCACGTCTACGGCATCAACATGCCGACCCGTGCCGAACTGATCGCGCACGACCGCAAGATCCCCGAGATCAACACGGTGCTCGGCAGCGACCACCTGATCTACCAGGAGATCGGCGACATGCGCGACGCGATCATCGAGGGGTCCGACGTCCCGGACCTCGAGATGAGCTGCTTCACCGGTGAGTACGTCACCGGCACGGTGTCGCCGGAGTACCTCGCCTGGGTCGAGGCGAACCAGCTCAGCTGACGTCGGTCCGGAGCGTCGGGACCACGGACTGGAGGCCCGTCACCAGCTGGTGACGGGCCTCCAGTCCGTGTGTGGTCGCGACCGCAGCCTCAGCGCTCGAGGTGCCCCTGGTCGTCCGCAGTGGGCTCGGCCGTCGCACCGGTCGGGGACGCCGGGCCGGTGGCGGGGCCGTCGTGGTCCTCGAGCTCGCCGTCGACCGTCTCCGGGACCGGGTCGACCGTGACCCGCTCGGCGGTCAGGCTCGCCGCTCGACGGGACGACACCCGGTCGAGGACGACCGCGACGAGCGCACCGACGAGCATGCCGATCGAGACGCCGTAGAGGCCGAAGTACCCGACGAGCCCGGCGAAGCCCGTCGTCTCCTGCTGGTCGCCGCGGTCGAGGCTCATGGTGAGCGCGACGACGACGACCGTCACGAGGAAGCCGAGCACGGCGCCGCCGAGGATGAAGACGCTGAAGCGTGGGGCGCGTCGGATGGTGACCTGGTCCGGGGAGGTGACCACGTCGGGTGCCGGGACCGGACGCTGGTCGGGTCGATCGGTGTCGCTCACCGTCCCATTGTCCCCCACCTTGGGAGGAGGCTCGCGCGGCAGTTCATCCACTGGACGCGAGATGATGGTCCGGTACCGCGGGGTTTCGAGACGGGAGGTGCGCGATGGTCGACGAAGCCGACCCGGGTGACCGCCGTCCGACGCGGGCTCCCGCCCGGTTGTCATGGCCGGTGCTCCGCCGCCGAGAGGAAGACCGGGCCGTCGCGGTCGTCGCCGATCACCGGTGGAGCGTCGCGCTCGTCGGTGCGCCCGGACTCGGGAAGACCACCGTCGCCGCCCGCGTCACCGACCGCGTGGTCCGACGAGCGCCGGACCCGGCACCCCTGGTCGTGCCGATCACCGCGGTCGCCGCCGGTTCCTCGATGCCGTTCGGTGCGGTCTCGGACCGGTTCGGCGACGTGCTCGGCGACGACCTGACGGAACCCGTCCCGGCCGAGGAACTCCTGCGCCGCGCGGCCCGGGCGGAGGGTCGGGAGCTCGTGCTGCGGGTCGACGACGCGGACCTGCTCGACGCGCTGTCCGCCCGCTACGTCGCGTGGCTCGTGCGCGACCACGGCGCGCGGCTCGTCCTCACCTGCCGCGACTTCACGGCGCTGGCCGAACCGCTGCGGGCGCTCTGGCAGGACGACCTCCTCGAGCGGATCGACCTCGTGCCGCTCGACGTGGACGAGACGTCCGCGCTCCTGGAACGCGCGCTCGGTGCCCCGCTGGAACCCGCCTCGGTGGAACAGGTGCACCGGGCGACCGAGGGCAACCCGCTGTACCTGCGCGAGGTGGTGCGTGCCGGTCTCGCCTCCGGCGCGCTCGAGCACACCGCGCTGAGCTGGTACTGGCGCGGGCGGGTCACCGCGTCCCACAGCCTGGCCGACATGTACCGGACCGAACTCGCCGCGCTCCCCGGCGACCTGCGCGACGTCGTGGAGATCGTCGCGCTCGCCGAGCCGATCCCGGTGTCCCGCCTGCTCGCCCTGGTGCACGGGAGCGACCTGGACCGGGCGGTCGGTCTCGGGTTCGTGCGGATGGACTCCACGGGCACCGGCAGCCCGGTCGCACGGTCGTCCCACCCCCTCGTCGGCGACGTCGTCCGGGCCCTGGTGCCCGTCGCCCGACGGACCGCCCTGTTCGCGCGGGCCAACGCCTTCCGCACCGACCGGCAGGAGGGCGCACCGCCGGCGGCACGTCTCCGCGCGATCCTGTGGGCGCTCGAGTGCGGTGTCCTGCCGCCCGTCGACCAGTTGCTCGACGCAGCGCGGATCGCGAACGGCCTCCAGGAGCACGAGAGCACGATCGCCCTGACGTCCGCCATGCTCGGGGCGGTCCTCACGCCGACGGAGCGGGTCCGCACCCACTGCCTGCGCTCGCTCGCCCACGGGTACAGCAGCGGACGCGAGGCCGGCCGGGTCGACGCCGAAGCCGCCTGGGGCCTCGCCACGTCCGGCGTCGACGTCGACGACGTCGCGGTCGTTGAGGCGTGCGAGACACTCGCCAACCTCCGGCAGTTCCACGACGACGACGCCGCGTCCGCCGTGACGCTGACCGAGATCGCCGTCGCGCACGTCGGCCCGGCCGCGCGCGAGCAGCTGCGCGTCCTGCGGCTCTCGCACCTCGGGTGGGGCGGCGAATTCGCCGAGATCCGACAGGAGATCGAGCGCGCCGGGGTCCTGCACGCCCCGGCGATCCCGCGGTCCTTCCTGCCCATCGCCGCGTGCGCCGTGATGGCCCTCGGCACCGGTGGGCGGCTGGACGACGCGATGCGACTGGCCCACGCCTGCCTGGCGACCGCCACGGTCCACCTCGAGGACTCGCCGTGGACCGTGGGGGAGGTCGTGTCGGTGCTGCACCAGGTCCAGGTGTGGCGCGGGGACATCGCCGAGATGGTGACGCAGGTCCCGCTCATCCGGGCCGACCCGTTCCTCAAGTACGACTTCACCCTCGAGCTCTTCGGCATCGGGAACCGGGCGCTCGGGGAGCGACGGTGGTCCGACGCCGTGACGGCCTTCACGGCCGCGTGCGAACGGTACGAGGTCATCGACCCCGGCGGCTTCTCGGCCTACGCGTGGTCCCGTCTGGCCATGTCCCAGGCGTACGCCGACATGCCGGACGCAGCAGCCGAGTCCGTGGAGCGGGCGCGGACCACACCGCTCCGTGCGATGCGCATCCTCGGCGACCAGATCGAGACGACGATCGCGTGGACCGAGGCGCTGCTCGGGAACCCGTCCGGGCTCCGGCGGGCCGACGAGATCATCGCGCGCGGGACGGCTGCGGGCGCGTGGACCCACGTGCTCTACGCGCAGACCCTGCACTACGCGATGGACGCGATGGCCGGTCGGGACACCGCCGCGTCCCTCGCGCGGATGCAGGACGCGGCCACCCGCGTCGACGGGCCCCTGGCCGCGGCGATCACCGGGTACGCCGACGCCCTGCGGTCGGGCGACCGCGCGTGGATCGCCAGCGCCCAGGCCGACCTGGCCGCGTGCGGCATGGCCGTCACCGCGGGCCGGACGAAGCAGCCGCTCACGAAGCGCGAGTACGAGGTGGCCGAGCTCGCCGCCCAGGGGTACTCGAACCGGCGGATCGCGGACCGACTCGGGTTGTCGGTCCGGACGGTGGATGCACACATGTCGCGCGTGTTCGCGAAGTGGGACATCCGCGCACGGTCGGAACTCGTCGAACTCGTCTGAACACAGAACGAGCCGAGGATGGACCGGGCCGGGCACGGAACGGCGCGCGCACGGAACGGCCCGCGCACGGAACGGTCTGAGCAGGACGGAACGGTCTGGGCAGACCGCAGAAGAAGTTGCGGGATGCAGCACGACTCGCCGCTGCCGTTGACACACGGCGCCCGGTTTCGCGTAGCGTGGAATGCGTCGCCGGGTTCGGACCCGTTCGGGTCGGGTCCGAATCCCGGCGGCTTCACCAAGGCTAGAGAAGCGTGTGCACGGTCCACATCGGTAGGACCTACCTAATTCCCCCGGGTACCGAGACCGACGGGCGTGTCACCATGCCGCCGGGTCAGGGCAGGCGGACCGGCAGGAACGCGGCGATGTCGGCCCGCGAACCGGACGCGCTGACGCGGCGGGTGGTCTCCGGGTCGTCCCAGTGCTGCCGACCCGTCGCGAGCGCGAGCCACGTCGTCGCGTCCGTCTCGACCACGTTCGGCGGCGTGCCCCGCGTGTGCCGCGGTCCGGGCACGGCCTGCACCGCGGCGAACGGCGGGACCCGCACCTCGACGCTGTTGCCGGGCACGTCCTCAGCCAGGCGCTGCAGGGTCCAGCGGACGGCCGTCGCGATCGAGGAGCGGTCGGTCGCGCCGGCGGTGACGGCGTCGAGCGCGGCCCGGCCGACGGCGTCGTCGATGGTCTTCGGCGGCATCCCCACAGGCTAGCCGGTGCACTACGGACGGCTCATCGGGCTCGGTAGGGTGATCGGGTGCGAATCCTCGTCCTCGGTTCCGGTGCCCGCGAGCACGCGATCATCACGGCCCTCCTGGCAGAACAGGCCGGGCACGTCATCACGGCAGCGCCGGGGAACGCCGGCATCGCCGCCGACGTGGAGACGGTGTCGCTCGACCCCACGAACGGCGCACTCGTGGCGGAGTACGCGCTCGAGAACGACGTCGAACTCGTCGTCGTCGGACCGGAAGCGCCCCTCATCGCCGGCGTCGCCGACCCGCTCCGCACCCGCGGCATCCCGGTGTTCGGTCCCGGCAAGGCCGCCGCGCAGCTCGAGGGGTCGAAGGCCTTCGCCAAGCGCGTCATGGCCGAGGCCGGCGTCCCGACCGGACGTCCCGTGTCCGCCGGCACGGTGGACGAGGCAGTGGCGGCGCTCGACGAGCTCGGTGCTCCGTACGTCGTCAAGGCGGACGGGCTCGCGGCGGGCAAGGGCGTCCTGGTGACCGAGGACCGCCAGGCGGCGATCGACCACGCGACCTACTGGCTGCAGCACGGACACGTCGTGGTCGAGGAGTTCCTCGACGGGGAAGAGGTCTCGCTGTTCTTCCTCAGCGACGGGCACGACGTCCGACCGCTGTCGCCCGCGCAGGACTACAAGCGACTGTCCGACGGTGACCTCGGACCGAACACCGGCGGCATGGGCGCGTACTCGCCGCTGCCGTGGCTCGACGACCGCTGGGGATCCGAGCAGGCCTTCGTGGACGAGGTCACCGAACTGGTCGCCCTGCCCACCGTCCGCCAGCTCGAGCACGAGGGCACGCCCTTCGTCGGACTGCTCTACTGCGGGCTGATCGTCACCGAGCAGGGCGTGCGGGTGATCGAGTTCAACGCCCGCTTCGGCGACCCCGAGACCCAGGTGGTGCTCCCCCGCCTCGCGACCCCGCTGAGCGGCCTGCTGCTCGCCGCCGCGTCGGGGCAGCTCGGCTCCACGCCGCGACCGGAGTTCCGCGACCAGGCGGCCGTCACGGTCGTCCTGGCCAGCGAGGGCTACCCGGAGAGCCCGGTCACCGGCCGGACGATCACGGGTGTCGACGCCGCGAACGCCCGCGACGGCGTCGCCGTGCTGCACGCGGCGACGGGCGCCCTCGACGGCGACCTCGTCGCGACCGGCGGCCGGGTGCTCAGCGTCGTCGCCACCGGCGCCGACTTCGCCGAAGCGCGCGACCGCGCCTACGCCGGCCTGCACGACATCACGCTCCCCGGCGCGCAGTTCCGCACCGACATCGCCGCGAAGGTCGTCCGATGAGCGCCGCCCCGGACGTCCAGGGCTGGCGACACGTCTCCTCCGGCAAGGTCCGCGAACTGTACGTGCCCGCGTCGACGGCCGACGTCGCCGGTGCCACCGAGCTGCTCCTCGTCGCGTCCGACCGCGTGAGCGCCTACGACTTCGCGCTCGAGCCGCCGATCCCGGGCAAGGGCGAGCTCCTCACCCGGTTGTCGCGCTTCTGGTTCGACCAGCTGCGTGACGTCCCGAACCACCTGCTCACCCCGAGCGGGACGACGACGCCCGTCCCGGCATCCGTCGAGGCACGCTCCATGCACGTCATGCCGCTGCGGATGTTCCCCGTGGAGTGCGTCGTGCGGGGGTACCTGGTCGGCAGCGGCTGGGCCGAGTACCAGGAGACCGGCAGTGTCTGCGGTGTACAGCTGCCCGCCGGGCTGGCGAACGGTGACCGCCTGCCGGAGCCCATCTACACGCCCGCGTACAAGGCCCCGCAGGGTGAGCACGACGAGAACATCTCGTTCGAGCGCACCGAGGAACTCGTCGGCCCCGCGGACGCCGCATCGCTGCGTGACCTGTCCCTCGCCGTCTACTCCGAGGCGGCGGCGATCGCCCTGCAGCGCGGTGTGGTCATCGCGGACACGAAGTTCGAGTTCGGCCGTGACGCCGACGGCCTGATCCGGATCGCGGACGAGGTCCTGACGAGCGACTCGAGCCGCTACTGGGACGCAGCGGCGTACGAGTCGGGCAACCGGACGGACTCGTTCGACAAGCAGATCGTCCGTGACTGGCTCAGCGCGAACTGGGACCGCACCGGCGCCCCGCCCGTGCTGCCGGACGAGGTCGTCGAGCGGACGGCCGCGCGCTACCGCGAGCTGATCGAGCGCCTCGGCGCCTGACCGCGTACCGCCCGGCGGGAGACCGACCGGGCAGGCGGCTGATCGGGCAGGCAGCCGATCGAGCAGGCAGCCGGCCGCGCTGCCAGCCGGTCACGCTGCCATCCGGTCAGGCCGGGTCAGGCGTCGCGGGACACGACCACGACGGTCAGGTCGTCACCCGGGTCGTGTTCGAGCGCCCGGCCCCGGACACCGGCCAGGAACGTCGACAGGTCCGGCGACTTCCGGTGGAGCGCACCGAGCCGGGAGAGCGACGCCAGGGTCGAGTCCCACAGCTCGAGGGCGCCGTCGCTGACGAGCAGCAGGGTGTCACCCGGTTCCAGGACGAGTTCCCCCGCCGCGCGGTCCATCCCGATCGGGTGCAGGCCGACCGGCAGGTCGAGCGACCGCAGCACGGTCTCGGTGCCGTCGGCGTGCAGGTGCAGGACGAGTCCGTGCCCGGCGTCGACGAACGCCAGCCGACCGGTCGCCGTGTCGAGCCGCCCGTGGAACAGGGTCGCGAAGGCCTCGGCGGCGCTGAGGTCCGGGGCGACCTGCTCCTCGAGCCCGGCGACCGCGGTGGACGGGTCCTCGTGCCGGCGGGCGATCAGGGCGCCGCGCATGCCGGCCGCGAGCAGTCCGGCGGCCATGCCCTTCCCCATCACGTCCGCGATGGTGAGGTCCACCGTGCCGTCGTCGATGCGCCAGTCGTGGAAGTCGCCCGACACGATGCCGTGCGGGATCGACGTCCCGCCGATGGTCCAGCCGGGCAGGTCGACGGTGTGCGGCTGCAGCCCGGAGAGCACCGTGCGGAGGCGGTCGTCGTCGAGACCGGTGGCGAGTTCGCGCTCCGCCCAGACGCCGAGTTCCTCGAGCAGGGCGACGTCCTCGGGGGCGAGGGCACGCGGGCTCGGGTCGATCAGGCAGAGCGTCCCGACCTTGGTCGCGTCGGCACCGACGTGCAGCGGCACCCCGGCGTAGAAGCGGACGTTCGGGTCGTTGTTCACCATCGGCAGGTCGGAGAAGCGCAGGTCGTCGCGTGCGTCCGGCACGACGACGGGGCCGTCCTGGTCGAGCGTCCGGCCGCAGAACGTGTCCACGAGGGGCGTCGACCCGGGGAACACCTGGTCGGACTGCTGCGACTTGTGGAAGAGCACGTCGTCGCCGGCGAGGTTGAGGAAGGAGCCGGAGACACCGAACGCCTCTCGGGCGATCCGGGTGATGCGCTCGAACCGTTCTTCCGGGCCGCCCTGCACGACGTCGAGTGCGGCGAGCAGCGCAGCACGACGAGCCGCGACGGGAGCGGAAGCGGGGATCGTCTGCTCGACGTGCTCGGTGCTCATGCGACCACGCTAACGCGGATACCGGACAAGCCCTCTCGGAGTTCACGGAACGCATGACCCCAGTCGACGGGCCACGCGCACGACTCCCCCGGCACCGCGCACCGCGCACCGCGCACCGCTCGCGCTCAGTCGGCGTCGGGGACCGCGTCCCACTCGTCGCCGTACCGCGACAGCACCGACCAGCGGTCGACCGGCCAGGTGATCACGAACGCCCGACCGACGACGTCCTCGACCGGCACGTTGCCGTGCACGCGCGAGTCGGCGGAGTTGTACCGGTTGTCACCCATGACCCAGACACGGCCGTCCGGCACCGTGATCGAGAAGTCCTCGCCGGAGACCCGGTTCACGTCCGCCGGCAGGCGCACGTACGGCTCGTCCACCGCGTGCCCGTTGACCGACAGTCGGCCCTGGGCGTCGCAGCACTCGACCCGGTCGCCCGGCAGCCCGATCACGCGCTTGATGAGGTCCTCGCCCTGCCCCGGGGCGAGCCACGCGTTCGGGTCGCGGAACACGACGACGTCACCGCGCTCGAGCGACATGACGTCGGGCACGAGCTCGTTCACGAGGACCCGGTCCCCGACGAGCAGGGTGTCCTCCATCGACTCCGAGGGGATGTAGAACGACCGCACCAGGAACGCCTTCACCAGGAAGGACACGACCAGCGCCGCCACCACGATCACCACGAGGTCGCGCAGGAACCGGGCCGTGGACCGGCCACGGGTCTGCTCGGTCGCGGCCGACGGATCTGTCTCGCTCAATGGGTGACCACGACCTTCACGACGGAGATGACGAGCGCGACGGCGGCGAGCACGAGGCCGCCCCAGAGCCCGAGGAACGACGGCTGCTTGCCGCGGAACCGCTGGAGGAACACCCCGACCAGGCCGATGCGGACGACCAGGATGACGACCGCGGCGGTCTGCGCCCACTCGGCCGGTACCCACCCGATCCACGCGGCCGCGTAGAGGACGGCGGGGATGAGTCCTGAGGTCGCGATCGGGTTGGCGTTCCGGGTGATCACCGCGACGGACTCCCGCCGCGCCGTGTCGTCGGCGGTGTCCCCGATCGCGTGTGCCACGAGGTGCGCGAGCACGTGTGCGAGGTACGTCAGCACCGCCGTCGCGAGCACGGTGAGCACGGCGGCTCCGTGGTGGATCTGCTCGGGCGAGACCGCGATCGCGACGGCGAGCACGGTGATGTTGCCGTAGATGTACGACGACATCCGGTCGCGGACGTGCTCGACCGGCAGGTCCTGGGGGCGTGGGCGACCGCGGCGTTCGGAGGGCATCGGTCCATCTTGGCCCGTCCCCGTCGGGTCGGACCGACGAGCGACCGGGTTCGATGCCAGGGTGGACCGGACCGCGCACCGACGCACGGTCGGGACGGAGGCCCGGATGACGAACCGCAGAGCACTCGCCCTGGTGACCGGGGTGGGCCGCCGCGCCGGCATCGGTGCCGCCATCGCGACCCGTCTGGCGGCGGACGGCTGGGACCTCGCCCTGAGCTGGTGGGGTCCGTACGACGAGCGGGTGCACGGAGCCGCGGACCCGGAGGGGGTGGACGCGGTCGTGTCGGAGTGCGAGGCCGCGGGGGCTGCCGTGACGCGCCTCCCGGTCGACCTGGCCGACGCCGAGCAGGCGGCCGCGCTCGTCGGCCGGGCCGAGGCGGAGGCGGGCGCTCCGGTGACCGCGGTCGTCATGTCGCACTGCGAGTCGGTGGACTCGGACTTCGCGACGACCACTGTCGAGTCGTTCGACAAGCACCTGGCCGTGAACGTGCGGGCTCCGTTCCTCATCGTGCAGGCGTACGCGCGACGGCTCCGCGAGGGGGCCGACGCACCCCTCGACCGGCGACGCGTGATCGCCCTGACGAGCGACCACGTCGGCTTCAACCTGCCGTACGGGACGAGCAAGGGCGCGCTCGACCGACTCGTCGTCGGTGCCGCGATCGAACTCGGGGACGCGCGGGTCAGCGCGAACACGATCAACCCGGGGCCGAACGACACCGGGTGGATGACCGACGAGATCCGGCAGGCCGTCGTGGACCAGACCCCGCTCGGACGAGCGTCGACGCCTCGAGACACGGCCGCGCTCGTCGGCTTCCTGTGCGGGCCGGACGGCGGGTGGGTGAACGGGCAGCTGCTGAAGACCGACGGGGGCTTCAGCGCGAAGTGACGCCTTTCGTTGACGTGTCACCATGATCGGCGCACACTGAGGACATGCACTCGCAGGACCTCCTCGCCGCAGACACCGGGATGGGCGCCGTCACGCTCCGGGTCGCCGACCTCGACGCGATGACGGCGTACTACCGGGACGGCGTCCGTCTGACGGTGCTCGCGCAAGAGGGCGGCCGCGTGGTGCTCGGCCGTCCGGCTGCCGCGGACGCCCCGGGAGGACTCACCGTGCCGGTCCTGGTCCTCGAGCACGAGCCGGCGCTCCGGAACGCCGGCCCGGGGCAGGCCGGCCTGTTCCACACCGCAGTGCTCTTCGACACCCGGGCCGACCTCGCCGCCGCCCTGTACTCCGTCGCCACCGGCTACCCGCAGTCCTTCACCGGCAGCGCCGACCACCTCGTCAGCAACGCCTTCTACTGCACGGATCCCGAGGGCAACGGCGTCGAGCTCTACTGGGACCGCGACCGGACGCAGTGGTCGTGGACGCACGGCTCGGTCGACATGGACACCGTGTACCTCGACCCGAACGCCTTCCTGCAGGAGCACCTGACGGCCGAGGCGCTCGAGCACGCCGGAGCACGACCGGGCCGCGTCGGCCACGTGCACCTGTCGGTCGGTGACGTGGCGTCGGCGAAGGCGTTCTACGTCGACACGCTCGGCTTCGAGACCACCGCGGCGATGGGCGGGCAGGCGTTATTCGTCAGCGCCGGCGGGTACCACCACCACATGGCGATGAACACGTGGAACTCGCGCGGGGCCGGACGGCGACAGCTCGCCCTCGGGCTGGGCCTCGTGCGCATCGAGGTGCCGGCCGCCGACGACCTCGGCGCGCTCACCGCCCGGATGCGCGACGCCGGCGTGCAGACCGCGGACGACGGTCGGACGGTCGCGTTCGAGGACCCCTGGGCGAACCGCATCGAGGTGACGACCGCCGGTCGCGGGTGAGTCCCGACCCACCGGCGGCGAGCCCGGCCCGCGCGGGCGGCCAGGCGCACCCGGCAGGATGGTGCGATGACTGACGACATCCGGTGGGAGGTGGTCGAGGAGAGCGCACTGACGCTCACCGACCACGAAGCGATCGCGGCGATGCTGGCGCAGGCCTTCCCGAGCTGGTCGCACTGGTACGTCGGCGGCCGGAGCTGGGCGGGGATGCAGCCCGAACGCCGGGTGGTCGGTCGCACCGAGGACGGCGTCGTCCTCGCCCACGTCGGCATCCGGCGGATGTTCGTGACGGTCGGCGGCGAGGACGTCCTGGTCGGCGACACCGGCCTGGTCGGGGTCGCACCGCGGCTGCAGGGCACGGGCGTCGGTCGCGAGCTGATGGACCGCGTGCACGACGTCCTCGACGGCCTCCGCGTGCCGTACGGGTTCCTCGGCGCGGGTGAGGACCGGATCCCGTTCTACGCACACATGGGCTGGCACGAGTTCCCCGAGGCGGTCGGCACCTTCAGCGCCTTCACGGCGGACGGCGCCGGCGTCTCGGAGACCGAGCAGGGCGGGTGGATGGTCCGTCCGGTCACGGCCCGGCTCGAGGACTGGCCGGAGGGACCGATCCTCCTCAACGGCCAGCAGGTCTGACGCCGGGGCACCGGACGCAGCCGGACACACGGGAGGCGCGGTGCGAGTCGGACTCGCACCTGGGCCCCCGCCGGCCGGTACCGGAGCGTCGCGCCAGCGGCGGTCCGGCCGTGACCGGCGGGGAGCCTCCCGGCGGTTCCCGCGTCGACTACGCCTCGACGGCGACCGCCTCCGCGTCCTCGTTCGAGCCCGGAGCGGTCGGCACGACGGCGGCGCGCACACGGGCACCGAGGTCGGGGTCGACGTTCGTCCAGTAGGCGAAGACGCGCTCGCGCAGGTCGTCACGCGTCACCTTGGAGACGTGTCCGGCGATGTTGCCGACCAGACGCTCGCGGGCGGCGTCGTCGAGCACCTCGCGGTAGAGCGTGCCGGCTTGACCCCAGTCGTCGTCCTCGGGGTGCAGCGTCGCGGCGGAGCGCTGGAGGGCGCCGTCGGCCTCCCACCCGGGGACGTCGTCCGTCGCGTTCGGGTCGGCGTGCGCCCCACCGAGCGTGTTCGGGGCGTACACCGGCACCTCGGCCTTCTGGAAGTCGAAGCGCATGGCGCCGTCCTTGGAGTACGAGTGCACCTCGTTCTTCGGGGCGTTCACCGGCAGCTGCGCGTGGTTCGTGCCGACGCGGTAGCGGTGGGCGTCCGCGTAGCTGAAGATGCGCGCGAGGAGCATCTTGTCCGGGCTCGCCGCGATGCCGGGCACGAAGTTCGACGGGGCGAAGGTCGCCTGCTCGATCTGCGCGAAGTAGTTCTCCGGGTTGCGGTTGAGCTCCATCGTGCCGACCTCGATGAGCGGGTAGTCCGCGTGCGGCCACACCTTCGTCAGGTCGAACGGGTTGAAGCGGTAGCTCGCGGCGTCCTCGTACGGCATGACCTGCACCTTGAGGGTCCAGCGCGGGGTGTCACCACGCTCGATGGCCTCGTACAGGTCGCGGATGTGGAAGTCCGCGTCCTCGCCGGCGATGCGGTCGGCGTCCTCCTGCGTCAGGGTCGCGTGGCCCTGCTCGGTGAGGAAGTGGTACTTCACCCAGAAGCGCTCGCCCGCGGCGTTGATCCACTGGTAGGTGTGCGACCCGAAGCCGTCCATGTGGCGCCACGACGACGGCAGACCGCGGTCGCCCATGAGCCACGTGACCTGGTGCGCCGACTCCGGGGAGAGGGTCCAGAAGTCCCACTGCATGTCGTGGTTGCGCAGGTGCGAGCCCGGCAGGCGCTTCTGCGAGCGGATGAAGTCGGGGAACTTGATGCCGTCGCGGATGAAGAAGACGGGGGTGTTGTTGCCGACGAGGTCGTAGTTGCCCTCTTCGGTGTAGAACTTCAGCGCGAAGCCACGGGGGTCGCGCCAGGTGTCGGGCGAGCCCTGCTCACCGGCGACGCTCGAGAAGCGGGCGAGCATCTCGGTCTGCTTGCCCGGCTGCAGGAACGCGGCGCGGGTGTACTGCGACACGTCCTGCGTGACGGTGAAGGTACCGAAGGCACCGCCGCCCTTGGCGTGGACGACGCGCTCCGGGACGCGCTCGCGGTTGAACTGCGCGAGCTTCTCGACCAGGTAGTGGTCGTGCAGGGCGAGTGGGCCGTCGGCCCCGACACCCATCGAGTGCTGGTCGCTGGAGACCGGGGCCCCGCTGTTGGTCGTGGTGGTGGGCGTGTTCTGGTCGGACACGGTTCCTCCTAGGTGGAACGGTTGGATCGGTCGGGGTGGCTCGGGTTGGTCTCGGTGGGCGGCGCCGGACAGCGGGCGCGCCTGAGGGGGGCCTGCCGGGAGGCCCGTGCGACGTGGGCGGTCAGCCCACGCCGGGTGCGGCGACGGGAGGCGCAGCCGCGGAAGGCGTGGTCGCGGGAGGCGCGGCTGCAGGAAGCACGGCACCCGTCGGCTCATCGGCCCCGTCCGCCTGTTCCGCCGCAGCGCACTGCTCGCAGATGCCCCAGTAGGTGACCTCGGCGGTGGTGACCGCGAAGCCGTGTGTCTCCGACGGGGTCAGACAAGGTGCGTGACCGACGGCGCAGTCGACGTCGCCGATCGCGCCGCACATGGTGCAGACGATGTGGTGGTGGTTGTCGCCGGTCCGGCGTTCGTACCGGGCGGGGCTGCCGGCCGGCTCGATCCGACGGACGAGCCCGGCGCCGGTCAGCGCGTTGAGGACGCCGTAGACCGCCTGGTGGCTCGTCGTCGGTAGTTCAGCGGCGAGCGCGCTGACCAGGTCGTCCGCCGTGGTGTGCGGGGACGCCTCGATCGCCCGGAGTGCCGCGAGCCGAGGAGCGGTGACCCGGAGTCCGGCTCCGCGGAGGAGTTCGGTGTCGTCGACCATGCGGAGCCTTTCTCTTGCAGCGTTCAAGACAACGCTCACAGTACACGGCGGATACGCTTCCGACGCCAACGCTACATGCGCGTTGCGGAATACGATGTGTCACGATCCGGTCGCGATCAGCTGAGCATCACTCGACGAGGGTGGACCGGCCGGTAGCGTCCAGCCATGTCCATGCAGCAGGCCGGCGCGACGCCGACGAACACCGCTCAGGACGTCCGGGGGACCATCGCGCAGCGGGACCTGGTCGTCGACCTCATCCGGACGGCCTGCGTCGTCCTCGTCGTCGTCGTGCACGTGACGATGGTCGGGGTCGGGTCGGACGAGTCCGGCATCCGGGTCACGAGCCCACTGCAGGAACTGCCCTGGTACGTCGGGGCTACCTGGGTCGGCCAGGTGATGCCGCTGTTCTTCGTGGTCGGCGGGTTCGCGAGCGCCGTCGGATGGCGCAGCACCGTCGCCCGGGCCGGTCACGGCGGCGACCCAGCCCGGGACTTCGTCGCGACCCGGCTCGTCCGGCTGTTCCGCCCCGCGGTCCCGCTCTTCGTGGTGCTCGCCGTCGGCCTCGGCATCGCCACCGCGGTCGGGACGCCCGCCGACCTGCTCGGCGAACTCGCCTTCGGCATCGGGTCCCCGCTGTGGTTCCTGGCGGCGTACGGCATCACGCAGTGCTGCGTCCCGGTCATGGCCCGGCTGCACGCGCGTGCGCCGTGGCGGACCCTGCTCGCGCTGCTCCTGCTCGCGGCCGCGATCGACTCGGTCCGCCTGGCGTCCGGCATCGCCGAGGTCGGCTTGCTCAACCTCGGCCCGGTGTGGCTCTTCGCCCAGCAGCTCGGGTTCCTGTGGGTCGACGGCTGGTTCGCCCGACGGTCCCGGCTCCTGCTGCTCGGCATCGCCGGCCTGGCGTACGCCCTGCTCGTGCCCCTGACGTCCGTCGGCCTCTGGGCACCGGACATGCTGCAGGACCTCAACCCGCCGATGCTCCCGCTGGCGTTCCTCGCCGTCGGGCAAGCGTGCCTCGTCCAGCTCGTGCACGCACCCCTGACGCGACTCATGGCGACCCGCCCCGCACAGGCCGTCGTGTTCCTGCTCGGCCGCGACGGCATGACGATCTACCTCTGGCACCTGCCGCTGTTCATCCTGCTCAATGGGGTCGGCCTGCTCGTGGGGCTGCCGTTCCCCTCGCCGGGTTCGGGCGTCTGGTGGGCCACCCGCCCGGTCGCGGTCGTCGTGCTCCTCGCCGCCACCCTCGGTGTCGCCCGCCTGGTCCGTCGCGCCGACCGGCCCCTCCCCCGCCTGACGCCCGGGTCGGACCGCCCGGCGTGGTCCGTGCTGGCGGCCGGCGCCGTGTGCACGATCGGTCCCGCGTTCGCGGTCATGCAGCTCCACCTCTCCTTCCCGCTGGCGCTCGTCGGAGGGGTCGCGATCCCGCTGGGCGTGTGGCTCCTCACGCGCACGGTGCCGGCGGAGGAGGCGGCGACGCCGGTGCCGAGCGCGGGGCGCATGTAGGGATCCTCATACGCCGGGGCCGTGTCGGGCCTCCCGGCCGGAGGAGGATGACTCCCGCAGCGCGACCCCGGGAGGCACCCCACGCCGTCACCCTCCGAGTTCTGGAGCACCTGGCACGTCGACCCCCTGGCGACGGCGCTGGTCGTCGTCGCGGCAGTCGTCTACGGCCGCTGGGTCCTCGCCGCCCGCCGCCGCGGCGCGCGCTGGCCGTGGTGGCGGACCGCGGCGTTCGTCGCCGCGCTCGGCCTGTTCGCGACGCTGCAGTCCGGCATCGTGGGACAGGACGACCGCCAGCTCCGGTGGGCGTTCGTCCTGCGGCTCGCGACGCTGTTCTTCGCGGTGCCCGCGTTCGCCGCGGCGGCCGGCCCGCTCGCGCTGCTCCGGACGGGAGGCCCGACCCGCCTGTCCGGGGCCGCCGACGCCGTCCTGCGGTCCCGTCCGGCACGGCTGCTCGGCAACGCGATCGTCGCGCCCCTGGTGGCCCTGGCCGTGTTCGGCGTCCTGCTCACCCCGCTGGCGGGCGTGCTGCGGCAGTCGTTCTTCAGCTCCGAAGCGGTGACCGTCCTCGTCCCGGTGCTGGGCTTCCTCCTGTTGGCACCGCTGTCCGAGGTCGGGGTGCTCCACTCCTCCGCCTTCGCGACCGCCGAGTTCCTGCTCGCGTTCGTCGAACTCGTGCTCGATGCCGTGCCCGCGGTCGTGATGCGGGTGAGCGGCCACGTGCTGGACGGTGCCGGCCGGACCACCCTGCACGTGCCGTGGACACCGTCGCCCCTGCAGGACCAGCACCTGGCGGGCGACCTGCTGTGGTTCATCGCCGAGGTCGCGGACGTCCCCGTGCTCATCGCCCTGTTCGTCCGGTGGCAACGCTCGGACCGCCGCGAGGCCAGGGCCGTGGACGACCTGACGGACGAGCAGATGGCGGCGCTGACGCGGGAGCACCTGCGGCGTCGATCCTGACGGGGGCAGTGGGTCCCGCGCTGCCGGGCTCCCGCGGCTCCACGCCCCGCGGCTCCCGCGGCTGCGCGCCCACGGCCGCGCGCTCCAGGGCCGCGCCCCTCGGCTCGGCCGCTGCGCGTCCGGCTGTTCCCCGCCGCCGTGGTCCCGCGGCGCCGTGGCCGCGCCGCCGGCACGACGGAGCCCCGGCCCCTCGTGCGAGGGACCGGGGCTCCGGTGGCGCGACGAGCGCGGGCGTCGTGCGGCTAGGCGCCCGCGTGCTTGCCGTGGTGCTCGGTGGTGGCGAGCTCCTCCTCGGCGGTGGTGGGTGCCGGCGACGAGGCGTGCGCGGCGACGTGGTCCCGCTCCCCCGTCGTGGGACGGCCGCCCGCGACCTGGCCGCCGCCGACCTGACCGCTGTCGGCCTGTCCGGCCTCGACCTGTCCACCGTCGGGCTGCGTGGCGACCGCGCCGGTCTGCTTCCACGCGGCCGTCTGCTTCGGCTTCGTCAGGAACAGTGCCGCGACGATCGCCGCGATGAGCACGACGGCCGGCAGGACCAACGACTGGCCCATCGCCCGCGAGAACGGGTCGAGCAGGAAGCCCGGCAGGGACCCCGTCTGCTCGGCGCTGATGCCGGACCCACCGGACCGGCTGGGGAACTCCGCGCGGATGCGGGCCTCCATGAGGGCAGCGATGCCGGCGGAACCGAGCACCGCACCGATCTGACGGGTGGTGTTGTAGACGCCCGAGCCGGCGCCAGCGAGCCGCGGCGGCAGGTTGCGCGTGGCGGAGACGGAGAGCGGTCCCCACATGCAGGCGTTCGCGAGCCCGAGGAGCGCGCTCGGCAGGAGCACCCAGCCCCAGTCGGCGTTCGCGGCGATGAGGGCGCCGAACCAGAACAGCCCGCCGGAGAAGCAGGCGAGGCCGAACGAGGCGACCCAGCGCGGGCTCCAGATGTTCAGCCGCTTGCCGACGTAGGGCGCGAGCGCGGCCGAGAGGACGGCCTGCGGGACCAGGAGGAGCGCGGCCTGCGTCGGCGAGAACCGGAGCACGTCCTGCGCCCACAGCATGATCGGCAACGCGAAGGACGCGATGGCGACACCGACCGCGGTGATCGCGATGTTCGCGAGGGTGAAGTTGCGGTCCGTGAACAGGCCGAGCGGGAGGAGCGGCTCCCCCTTCTGCACGCCCTGCCAGACGACGAACGCGGCGAGCACCACGATGCCGGCGATGATGAGCGACCAGACGGAGATCGGACCGGTGATGGTGCCCCAGTCGTAGGTCTCGCCCTCCTGGATGCCGAAGACCAGCAGGAAGAGCCCGACCGCGGACAGCACGACGCCGAGCAGGTCGAAGCGGTGGCGGTTCGTGGCGAAGGACGGCACGAACTTCTGCGCGAGGACGAACGCGACGACGCCGACGGGGACGTTCACGAAGAAGATCCACTCCCAGCCGAAGCCGTCGACGAGCAGGCCGCCGAGGATCGGGCCGACGAGCGAGGCGACACCGGCGACGGCACCCCACAGGCCCATGGCGGCACCGCGGTTCTGCGGCGGGAAGATACGGGTGATGACGGCCATCGTCTGCGGGGTCATCATCGCGGCACCGAGGCCCTGCACGACGCGGGCGAGGATGAGCACCTCGATCGAACCGGCGAGCCCGCACCAGAGGCTGGCGAGCGTGAACACGACGAGGCCGACCTGGTACAGCACCTTGGGGCCGAACCGGTCGCCGAGGCGACCGGTGATGAGGAGCGGGACGGCGTACGCGAGCAGGTACGCACTCGTCACCCAGATGACGGCGTTGATGTCGGCGTCGAGGGCCTGGGAGATGGTCGGCGTCGCGACCGAGACGATCGTCGAGTCGACGAGGATCATGAAGAAGCCGACGACGAGTGCCCAGAGCGCTGGCCACGGCTTCTTGCCGTGCTCCAGGTCGGCG
Source organism: Curtobacterium sp. MCPF17_046 (assembly GCF_003224295.1). Classification (NCBI taxonomy): domain Bacteria; kingdom Bacillati; phylum Actinomycetota; class Actinomycetes; order Micrococcales; family Microbacteriaceae; genus Curtobacterium; species Curtobacterium sp. MCPF17_046. The sequence continues at coordinate 50,459 of NZ_QKLB01000009.1, forward strand.
GCGGCGGAGGCGGATGTCATCGAGTGGTGTCCTTGCTGTTCTGGAGGTGTTCGTCGGGGAGGGCCGGGCCCTCCCAGGGGATCTGACCGCTGTCGAGGCGGTCGGCGATGGCACTGAGCCACTCGAGTTGCGCGGTGAGCATGGCACGCGCGTACGACACGTCGAGCCAGTAGCGCTCGGCGAGGCCCTTGGCCTGGAGGCTCGTGGCGGCGTCGTCGTACCCGTCGCGCTGCGTGCGCAGTGCGGCGATGCGCGCCCGGAGCGCGGCGACCACGTCCTCGACGGGGAGGTTGTCCACGTGGGACACGGCGAGCCCGAACTGCGGGTACTCGTCCGCCGGCTCGGCGACCATGCGGCGGAGGCCCGCCTCGAGCGCCGTGCGTCCGGCGTCCGTGATCGCGTAGGTGGTCCGTTCGGGCCGGTTGCCCGCACGGTCGGTGCCGACGACCTCGGCGTACCCGAGGTCCGCCAGGCGGCCGACCTGGTGGTACAGCGTGCCCGGTCGGACCTTGACGTTCCGGTCCTCGCGACGCTGCAGCATCGTCTGGAACATCTCGTAGGGGTGCATCGGTGCCTCGGCCAGCAGGCCGAGCGCCGCGAACGCCAGTGGCGTCAGGTCGGGCACGGGACCTCCGGTGTTCGATGCCGATTGTTCGAAGTGGAACATACGCCTTCGAACAGTCATCCACAACTGCTCCGGCGGGTCGTGGGCGGCACCTAGACTGTTCCTGTCCCCACCCGACCCCTGTGCTGGAGTGAACACGTGCCAACGATCGTCGTCGAGGTCATGCCGAAGGCCGAGATCCTCGACCCCCAGGGCAAGGCGGTGGGCAACGCCCTCGCCCGCCTCGGCAAGAACGACCTGACCAACGTCCGCATCGGCAAGCGATTCGAGGTGTCGGTCGACGGCCCCGTCGACGACGCCAAGCTCGCCGAGGTCCGTGAGATCGCGGTCGACGTCTTCTCGAACGCCGTCATCGAGGACGTCGTCTCCGTGAGCGTGGTCGAGTGACGATGCGCATCGGGGTCATCACCTTCCCCGGCTCGCTCGACGACCGCGACGCCCAGCGCGCGGTCCGACTCGCCGGTGCCGAGCCCGTCGCGCTCTGGCACGGTGACCACGACCTGCAGGGCGTCGACGCGATCGTCCTGCCCGGCGGATTCTCGTACGGCGACTACCTCCGTGCCGGCGCCATCGCCGCGAAGGCCCCGATCATGGCCGAGGTCATCGACGTCGCCGGCAAGGGCATGCCCGTGCTCGGCATCTGCAACGGCTTCCAGATGCTCGCCGAGGCCCGCCTGGTGCCCGGCGCCCACACCCGGAACGCCCACCAGCAGTTCATCCGGCGCGACCAGGTGCTCCGCGTCGAGAACGCCGACACCGCCTGGACCGCGGGCTTCGACGCGCAGCAGGAGATCACCATCCCGCTGAAGAACGCCGACGGCCGGTTCGTCGCCGACGCCGACGAGATCAAGCGCATCGAGGACAACGGCCAGGTCGTGTTCCGCTACGTCGGCGTGAACCCGAACGGGTCGATCGACGACATCGCCGGCGTCTCGAACGAGCGTGGGAACGTCGTCGGCCTCATGCCGCACCCCGAGCACGCGACGGAGCCCGGCTTCGGCCCGGACACCCGCGCTGCCATGGCCTCCGGCACGGACGGCCTGACCTTCTTCACCTCCGTGATCGAGCGCGCGCTCGTCAAGTGACCGCGACTCCAGCGCCCGCGACTCCAGTGACAGGGAACGACAACACCGTGACCACGCCCGTCCGCCCGAAGCCCGACACCGTCCAGGACGCCGCCGAGACGCCCGACAAGGAGCAGCCGTACGCGGCCCTCGGGCTCAAGGACGACGAGTACGCGAAGATCCGCGAGATCCTCGGCCGCCGCCCCACCTCGGGCGAGCTGGCGATGTACTCGGTCATGTGGTCCGAGCACTGCTCGTACAAGTCGAGCAAGAACTACCTCCGCCAGTTCGGCCAGAAGGTCACGCCGGAGATGAAGAAGAACCTGATGGTCGGCATGGGCGAGAACGCCGGTGTCGTCGACGTGGGTGACGGCTGGGCGGTGACCTTCAAGGTCGAGTCGCACAACCACCCCTCCTACGTGGAGCCGTACCAGGGCGCTGCCACCGGTGTCGGTGGGATCGTCCGCGACATCATCTCGATGGGCGCACGTCCGGTCGCGGTCATGGACCAGCTCCGCTTCGGTGCCATCGACCACGAGGACACCGCCCGCGTCGTGCACGGTGTCGTCGGCGGCATCTCGTTCTACGGCAACTGCCTCGGCCTGCCGAACATCGGCGGCGAGACCTACTTCGACCCGGTGTACCAGGGCAACCCGCTCGTCAACGCCCTCGCGGTCGGTGTCCTCCGTCACGAGGACCTGCACCTGGCGAACGCATCCGGCGCCGGCAACAAGGTCGTGCTCTTCGGTGCCCGCACCGGTGGCGACGGCATCGGCGGCGCGTCGATCCTGGCGTCCGACACCTTCACCGAGGGCGGCCCGACCAAGCGTCCCGCCGTCCAGGTCGGCGACCCGTTCGCCGAGAAGGTGCTCATCGAGTGCTGCCTCGAGCTGTTCCAGAAGGAGCTCGTCGAAGGCATCCAGGACCTCGGCGCCGCGGGCATCTCGTGCGCGACCTCCGAGCTCGCGAGCAACGGCGACGGCGGCATGCACATCTCGCTCGACGACGTCCTACTGCGCGACCCCTCGCTCACGGCAGAGGAGATCCTCATGTCGGAGAGCCAGGAGCGCATGATGGCGGTCGTCCGCCCCGACAAGCTCGACGCCTTCCTACAGGTCGTCGGCAAGTGGGACGTCGAGACGAGCGTCCTCGGCGAGGTCACCGGCACCGGCCGACTCGTCATCGACTGGCAGGGCCAGGAGATCGTCAACGTCGACCCGCGCACGGTCGCCGTCGACGGTCCGGTGTACGACCGCCCGGTCGCGTACCCGACCTGGATCGACGCACTGCAGGCCGACGGCGCCGAGTCGCTCGACCGCCCGGAGACCGGCCCCGCCCTCAAGGCGCAGGTCCTGCAGCTGCTCGGCTCCCCGAACCTGTCCTCGAAGAACTGGGTCACGAACCAGTACGACACCTACGTGCTCGGCAACACGGCGCTGTCCTTCCCCGACGACGGCGGCATGGTCCGCGTCGACGAGGAGACCGGCCTCGGCGTCGCGATCGCCACCGACGCGAACGGCCGCTACTGCCAGCTCGACCCGAAGCAGGGCGCTCGACTGGCCCTCGCCGAGGCGTACCGGAACGTCGCCGTCACCGGTGCCGTCCCGGCCGCCGTGACCGACTGCCTGAACTTCGGCTCCCCCGAGAACCCCGAGGTGATGTGGCAGTTCTCCGAGGCCGTCGAAGGTCTCGCGGACGGCTGCATGGAGCTCGGCATCCCGGTGACCGGCGGCAACGTCTCGTTCTACAACCAGACCGGTGACACCCCGATCCACCCGACGCCCGTCGTCGGCGTGCTCGGCGTGATCGACGACGTCGCCAAGCGGATCCCGTCCGGCTGGCAGGACGACGGCCACAACATCTACCTGCTCGGCACGACGAGCCTCGAGCTCGACGGGTCGGCCTGGGCCGGCACCGTGCACGGGCACCTCGGCGGTCGCCCGCCGGCAGTGGACCTCGGGCGCGAGAAGGCGCTGGCGGAGCTCCTGGCCGCCGCGGCCGACGAGCAGCTGCTCACGAGCGCACACGACCTGGCGGACGGCGGCCTCGGCCAGACCCTCGCCGAGTCGGTCCTGCGCTTCGGCCTCGGCGCCCGGGTCGTGCTCGACGAACTCGAGTCCCGCGACGGCGTCGACACCGCGACCGCACTGTTCTCCGAGTCGACCGGCCGCGTCATCGTGACCGTGCGCCGCGAGGACGACGTCCGCTTCCAGGGCCTCTGCAACGGCCGGGGCTACCCGGTCCTGCGCATCGGCGTGACCGACGCCGCGTCGGGCTCGCTCGAGGTCCAGGGTGCGTTCGAGGCGACGATCGACGAGCTCCGCGACGCACACCGCGCCACGCTGCCGTCGCACTTCGGCGACGTCATCCAGGAGAACGTGACCGAGGGCTACGTGGGCCGCGGCCCGCTCGACTCGCACGGCGCGTTCTCGCCCCGCACGGACGCCTGAACCCGGTGCCGATCGTCACGCTGCCCTTCCAGGAGCTGGTCGACCGGTTCGGTCCGGTGCCCGACGGCATCGAGCTGGACGTCTGGGACGTCGAGGCGCCGTACCCCCGGGCCGAGCAGGTCGCCATCGCCTTCCTGCCGTTCTACTTCGGTGGACGGCACCGGTGGCAGTACGTGCACGACCTGCCGAACCTCGAGCTGCTGCAGCTGCCGAGTGCCGGGTACGAGTGGGCGATCCCGCACGTGCCCGGTCACGCGCACCTGGCGAACGGCCGCGGCATCCACGACGACGAGACGGCGGAGCTCGCGGTCGGCCTGGCGCTGACCTCCCTCCGCGAGATCGCGGCGTTCCAGTTCGACCGGGTCGAGCAGCGGTGGGACTCGCGGGAGACCCGGTCTCTCGCCGACCGTCGGGTCACCGTCGTCGGCTACGGCGCGATCGGCTCCGCCATCGCCACCCGGTTCGAGGCGTTCCGCACCGAGGTCACCGTCGTCGCGCGGACGGCCCGGATGCAGGACGGTCGCCAGGTGCACGCCTTCGGCGACCTGCCGGAACTCGCCCGCACCACGGACGTCCTCGTGCTCATCGCACCGCTCACCGACGAGACCGAGGGACTGGTGGACGCGGAACTCCTCGCGGCACTGCCCGACGGCGCCCTCGTGGTGAACGTGGCGCGCGGCAAGGTCGTGGACACGGACGCCCTCGTCGCCGAGCTGCGGTCCGGCCGGCTCTCGGCGGCGCTCGACGTCACCGACCCGGAGCCGCTCCCGGCCGACCACCCGCTGTGGACGACGCCGAACACCGTGCTCACGCCGCACGTCGGCGGCAACACGGATCTCAGCGTGCCGCGGTCCCTCGACCTGGTGCGCCGGCAGGTGTCGGCGCTGGCCGAGGGCCGGCCGTTCGAGAACCTCATCGAGGTCCCCGTCCACCCGGGCTGAGCCTCCAGGCGGACGCGGCCGCGCCGGCCTCCCGACAAGCGCGACCCGAGCCTCCCGGCGGCCTCGGGCGGGCCCCGCAGACGTGACCGCCGCCTCCCGTCGGACGCGGCCGATCGCCCGATGGGCGCGACTCGCGCCCCGGCTGATGCGGCCGACGTCCCCGGACGCGACCCGAGCCTCCCGGCCCTCAGCGCTCCTGGAGCGGGATGATGCAGGTCGGGCTGCCGACCGCGATCTGCCCGACGGCGTCGCCCGGCACACCGTCTGCACCAACCGGCAGCACCGCGACTGCGTCGGACATCTGGTTGGCGACGAGCAGGTACCCGGGTACGCGGGCGAAGTGCCGCGGCCACACGCCGCCGGCCGACGCCGACCCGACGAACCGGAGCCCGCCGTCGGACGCGTCGAACACGACGATCTGGTCCCGCCCCCGGACGGCCACCGTGACGAGGCCGTGCTCGTCGACCTCGACGTGGCTGAGCAGCGAGGTGTCGACCGGCCCGTCGAAGGCGGCGGCAGCGCAGACCTCGCGGAGCGAGCCCGACTCGTCTCGCCGCATCCGGTACACGCGACCGTCGAGCTCGCCGGCGACGACGAGGTCCCCGTCGAACCAGGCCATGTGTCGTGGTCCGGATCCGGGCGTCAGGTGGTGGACGCGCAGCGGCTCGATCGACACCGAGGCGGCATCGGCCACGACGCGGAACTCGTGCAGGGCATCCCCTCCGAGGTCGGCGACCAGGACGGTCCCGTCCGGCGTGGCGATCGACTGGTGGGCGTGCGGGCCCTCCTGGCGGTCCTCGACCGGTCCGGTCGCGTCGGGCAGGAGCACGGTGGCGACGGCTGCGTCCGGCAGCGCCGCGGACACCCCGGTCCCCCGGCCGGCGATCCCGTGCCCCGAAGCCATGCCGTCGGCAGCGGGAGCCGTGGCCGTGGTGCCGCCGACGATGCCGTCACTGGCGGAGACGGAGGCCGCGTAGGACTCCGCTGCCTCGAGCGACACCGCGGTGACCGTGCCCGAGACGTAGTTCGTGACGACGAGTGCCCCGGACGGGTCGACCCGGACGTGGCACGGCGCGTCCCCGCCGGCGGGCGCGTCCCACAGGTGCTCGAGAGCGGACCCGGACCGGCGGAACGCGTGGACCCCGCCGTCGGTCGTCTCCGACACGGCGTAGACGCGGTCCCCCGACACGGCGAGGAAGGACGGGTCGTCCAGCACCGCGACGGTCGAGGCGACGAGGGTGGCCTCGCCGGCGGACTGCCCGGGACCGACGATCGAGATGCCCGTCGCGTTGCCCCCGCCGGTCGCCGTGTAGGACCCGACGAGCAGGTGCAGGTCGGGCAGGGTCACAGCTCGCCGACCGCGATGCGCTCGTGGTGGTGGATGACCTCGGCGACGATGAAGTTGAGGAACTTCTCCGCGAACGCGGGGTCGAGGTGCGACTCGGCCGCGAGGGACCGCAACCGTGCGACCTGGATCTGCTCACGCGAGGGGTCGGCCGCCGGCATGCCCGCCGCGGCCTTGAGGTACCCGACCCGCTGCGTGTACTTGAAGCGCTCGGCGAGCATGTGGATCACGGCGGCGTCGATGTTGTCGATGCTCTGCCGGATGCTCTGCAGTTCGGCGACGGCGTCCTCGTCGTTCGTGCTCGGGGCCTCGTTCATGCCCCGAGCCTACTGACCGAGCGCGGCCGGGACGAGGGGCGGACCCGAGTACCCATCGACTGCTGAGATGATGTCCTCATGACGGTTCTGCTCGCCATCTCCGGCGTCTTCGCGGTCCTGGCGGGCCTCGTGCACGTGTACATCTTCTTCCTGGAGTCCGTCGCGTGGACGAGCCCCCGGGTACGCCGCATCTTCGGCATCGCTTCCGACGCCGACGCGCAGGCCACCCGCGCGATGGCGTTCAACCAGGGCTTCTACAACCTGTTCCTCGCGATCGGCGCGGTCCTCGGCGTCGTGCTCGTGCTCGCGGACAACGGCGCGACCGGCTGGACGCTCGTCGTGTTCTCGTGCGCGAGCATGCTCGGTGCCGCGGTCGTCCTTGCGGGAACCGGCCGCAAGTACCTCAACTCCGCGTTCGTGCAGGGATCGTTCCCGCTCATCGCCCTGCTCTTCGCGTTCCTCGCGTCCACGTTCGGCGCCTGAGCCGGGACCGCCGCGGCGCCTGCGAGCGGCGCCACCCGGCCGCGCGCAACAGAAACCGGCTCGAACCGCGGACTCCCGCAGTTCGAGCCGGTTCTCGTTGGGCCAGGCCGGTCGACGCCTGGCGCCGGGGCGTCCGCCGGGAGGCCCGCCCCACCACGCTCGGGCCGCCGCCGGTCCGCCGGTACCCGCCCGCGCCTCCCGGCCGTCCAGCCCGGCGTCGCCGCCGCGCCGCCGCGCGCCCCGGCGCCTGCAAGCGGCGCCACCGGGCCCCGCGCAACAGAAACCGGCTCGAACCGCGGAGTCCCGCGGTTCGAGCCGGTTTCTGTTGTGCGAGGGCGTTCAGCGCCGCCCGATCGCCGGCCCGCCGACCGCCGACCGCCGACCGGCGGACCGCCGACCGGCGGCGCCGCCCGATCGCCGGCCCGCCGCCCGCCGACCTGCGGTCGGCACCAGCCAGCGGCGCCAGCCCGCCGGCGTCAGCCGAGCTTCGCCGCGAACTCGTCCGGCAGACGCTCGAGCGCCCACTCGATCGCCGCGGTGGTCCCGAGCGAGAACGCCGTCGAGACGTCCAAGTCGTCGATCACGATGGCGTGCCCGGCCTCGACCGACGGCACCTTCTTGAACAGCGGGTCCGAGGACGCCTTCGACGCCTCGACGTAGATCGGCAGCACCACGGTCAGGTCCGCGTCGAGCAGGTCGAGGTTCTCGTTCGACAGCGACACCGAGAACTCCTTGCCCGCAGCCTCGTCGATGGCCTTCGGGATCTCGAAGCCGAGGTTCTGCATGAACGTGGCGCGGCTGTCGCGGGAGGCGTACACGCCGAAGCCCTCGGACGTGTACGCACCGATCGCCGCGGTCTTGCCCGCGAACTCGGGGTGCGCCTCGCGCGCGGCGGCGTAGGAGTCGTCGAGGTCGCTGAGGAGCTTCTTGCCCTCGCTCTCCTTGCCGAGCGCCTTCGAGATCATGTCGACCTGCTCCGTGGTGGACGCGAGGTAGTTCTCGCCGCCCTTCGGGATCGCGACGGTCGGGGCGATGGCGGACAGCTTGTCGTAGCGGTCCTTGTCGCCCGAGCTCTTCACGTCGAGGATCACGTCGGGCTTGAGCTTGAGGATCTCCTCGTAGCTGGGCTCGAGCGTGTCGATGATCTTCGGCGCCTTGTCGTACGCGCCCTTGAGCCACGGACCGACGCCCTCGCCACCGAAGGCGAGCCAGTCGCTGGCGCCGACGGGCTGCACGCCGAGTTCGAGTGCCGTCTCGGCGTCACCCCAGCCGAGGGCCACGACGCGCTTCGGGGCGGAGTCGATCGTCGTGGTGCCGAGGCCGGTCGTGATGGACACCGGGAAGGCCCCGTCGGACGAGCCTCCGCCGGAGGACTCGGACGAGGACGGGCTCGACGAGGAGCAACCGGTGAGTGCGAGGGAGACGGCGACGACGGCACCGGCCGCGGCGAGCACGCGCCCGAGGCGGCGCTTGGGGAGGGAGGTACGGATCACGAAGGGTAGCCTAACCTAAGCGCTGGTCCCCCCGGGAGTCCGTGACGCCTGCGGACGGCCTGACGCCCGCGGACAGGCCGACGCGCGCGGCTAGGCTGCCGACGTGGCAGCCTTCCCCGACGCCGACCGGACGCAGCTCGCCGTCCTCGGCTCCCCCATCGCCCACTCCCTCTCCCCCGCGCTGCACGCGGCGGCCTACGACGTGCTCGGCCTCCCGTTCTCGTACGGGAGGCACGAGGTCGCGTCCGGCGGGCTCGCCGCGTTCGTCGCGGGGCTGGGTCCGGAGTGGCGCGGGCTGAGCCTGACCATGCCGCTCAAGCGCGAGGTGGTGCCGCTCCTCGACCGGACGACCCCGCTCGTCGACGAGCTCGGGGTCGCGAACACGGTCGCGTTCCGCCACGAAGGCTCCTCGGTCGTCCTCGCCGGCGCGAACACGGACGTCGAGGGGATCGTCCGCCCGGTCGCCGCACTCGGTCACGTGCCCGGCGAAGCCGTGATCCTGGGTGGTGGAGCGACCGCGGCGAGCGCCCTCACGGCGTCCCTGCGGCTCGGAGCCGCACTGGTGCGGGTGTTCCTGCGCGACACCGGCAAGGCGGGTGACCTCGTCATGCTCGCCGCTCGGCTCGGGGTCACACTCGAGGTGCACCCCCTCGACGAGCTCGCGTCCGCCGGGCCGATGGGCTTCGTGGTGTCGACCCTGCCGGGAGGCGCAGCGGACGACCTGCCGCTCGTGCCGTCCGGACCCGACGCGGTGCTGTTCGACGTGGCCTACGAGCCGTGGCCGACCCGGGCCTCCACGGCGTGGACCGGAGCGGGCGGTCGCGTGTTGAACGGCCTCGACATGCTCAGCGAGCAGGCGATCGGGCAGATCCGCTTCTTCCTGACGGGGGATGAGGACGAGCTCCTGCCGTTCGAGGCCGAGGTCCGTCGAGCGATGCGCGCTGCCGTGGGCCTGCCGCCGACGATCGGCTGACCCGCGCCCGTCGCGCCCCTCACCGCGGGACGCCCCCGTCTGTCCGGGACGCCGCCGGACCGGGCCCGCGGGACGTCACGCCCGAGCCCGCGAAACGCCCCCGTCAGTCTTCGACGCCGCCGAGTGGCCGAGACGCCGCTGAATCTGGCGGCGTCTCGGCCAGCTCGCGGCGCTTCGGGCAGACGCCTCCGTCTCGCGCGCACCGGCCCGAGCCTGGGCGGTCAGGCCACGACACCGTCGACGTAGTACCAGCGGCCGGCCTCGCGGACGAACTCGCTCGTCTCCTCGAGCGTCCCGCGCTCGGTGTCGGCGCGCCACCACGCGCGGAACGTGACCGTGCCCGCGGTGTCGAACGGGCCTCCCGACCGGGTCGCGACGATGTCGAGCCGCGTCCACCGCTGCGCCGGGTCGAGGTCGAGCGTCGCCGGGCGCGTGCTCGGGTGCCAGCTGTCCAGCAGGTACCGAGGCAGGCCGAGCGCGAAGGCGGAGAACCGCGAGCGCATGAGCCGCTCCGCGGTCGGAGCAGGCGCGCCGGCGTGCAGGGGCCCGCAGCACTCGTCGTAGGGGTTCCCGCTCAGGCAGGGGCAGCGCTCGGTGCTCACCGCTCCAGCCTAGGGAGCGGCGAGCACCGCACGAGCATCAGTCGACGAGCGAGAGCGTCACCGTGATGTTGCCGCGCGTGGCGTTCGAGTACGGGCAGATGGTGTGTGCGAGCTCGACCAGACGCTGCCGCGAGGTGCCCTCGACGGCGGGGGCGTAGACGTCGAGTTCCACCGCGAGGCCGAAGCCACCCGCGCCGTTGCCGCCGATGCTGACCTCGGCGGAGACCTCGGCGCCGGTGGTGTCGAGCTCGAGCTGCTTCCCCGCGACGTGCAGCGCGCCGAGGAAGCACGCGGCGTACCCGGCGGCGAACAGCTGCTCGGGGTTGGTGCCCTCGCCGCTGCCACCCATCTCCTTCGGCGGGCGTGTGTCGAGGTCGATGCGGTCGTCCTCGGTGCGGACGTGTCCGTCGCGGCCGCCCCCGGTGGCGTGGGCGGCTGCGGTGTAGACGATGTCGAGAGTCATGGCCCCAGGTCAGCGACCGTCGCTGGACGATCGCTGGGGAAGCGCGGGACGGCGCTGCTCGTCGGCCCGGCTGGCGAGCGGCGTCGGGCGTGTCCGGACTCCCGCGCACGCGAGCGTCCGCCGGTCGGTTCAGCTGATGAAGGTGTCGACGAGCGCCGTCGCGTCCGCGACGACCGACCGCTCCCACTGCTGCCGGGTCTTCCGGATGCGCGTGACGACCAGACCGTGCAGGGCGATCCAGAGCAGGTCCGCCTGCAACCGCTCGTCCCGGTCGCCCGCGGGCAGGCCGACGAGGAGGGCGTCGAGGCGGCTCTGCAGTCGGTCGATCCCGGACTCGACCGTCGCCGGGTCCTCCAGCAGGTCCCGCCCCTCGAACAGCAGCTGGTACGCGCCGGGGTTCGCGACCGCCCAGGTGACGTACGCGCTCGCGGTGGTCCGCAACGCCGTGGCGCGGTCGTCGGTCGACTCGCTCGCGCCTGCGTCGTCGATCGCCGTGGTGAGCGCGGTGAGGCTCTGACTGGCCACGGCGATGAGCAGCGCCTGCTGGGACGGGAAGTGCCGGTACACGGCGGTCGCCGAGACGCCACAGGCACGCGCGGTCTCCCTGAGGGACGGCGGCGTGACGGCCAGGCGCCGCGACAACAGGTCCGTCGCGGCTGCGAGGAGGTCGTCCCGCAGCTGGTCGCCCGTGCGGGTACGCGACGTGTTCGTCATGGAGCAACTGTTGCACGGAGGAGAGGTTGACACCCGTTAACCCCTCCACGTAGGTTTACACCCGTCAACCTCGAAGGAGCAGTCCATGGACCACACCGACACCACAGCGCTCGTCACCGGCGCGAGTTCCGGCATCGGACGCGAGTTCGCCCGTGCCCTGGCCGCGCGCGGAGCCGACCTGGTGCTGGTCGCGCGCCGGGCCGACGTCCTCGTGGATCTGGCGCAGTCACTCCGGGCTGCGCACGGAAGGGTGGTGACCGTCGTGCCGCTCGACCTCACGCAGCCAGCGAGCGGCACGCGCCTGCTCACCGAACTCGACCGGCTGGGCGTCCGCGTGGACACGGTGGTGAACTGCGCCGGCATCGGTCTGACCCGCGACTTCGTGGACAGCACGCCGTCCGAACTCGAGGACCAGCTCGCCGTCAACATCGACGCCGTCGTCGACGTGTGCCACGCGTTCCTCCCCCGGCTCGTGTCCTCCGGCCGTGGCGTGCTGCTCAACGTCGCGAGCCTCACGGCGTACATGCCGACGCCGGGGATGGCGGTCTATGCAGCCTCGAAGGCCTTCGTCCTGCGGTTCACCGAGGCGTTGGCGTACGAGTTGCGCGACGCCGGGGTCACCGTCATGGCCTTCTCGCCCGGTCCGACGAAGACCGAGTTCTACCGGAACTCCGGCACGGACGAGGGTCGGGTGCGCTTCGAGACGCCCGAGCAGGTCGTGGCGGCCGCGTTCCGGGCCCTCGACAAGCCGACGCCCCCGGTCAGCGCCGTCTCGGGCAGTGCGAACACGCGGACCAGTCGCATCGCGCCGCTGCTCCCGCGGCGGACGGTCCTGCGCCTGGCCGACTCGTCCCCGAGGACGACGGCCTGACCTCGTCCCTACACCAGGACGGCCGCCGAGGAGGCATGAGCGGTAGACAGGGGACGTGTACCGACTCGGCTGGCAGGTGTTCCGCACGCGGTTCCGGCAGGACGTGTCCGTCGACCGGCTCCGACGTGCCCTGGTGGTCGGCGGTGTCGTCGCGGTCGGCATCGGTGTGCTGCTCGCAGTGACCGACGCAGGGACCGGCTGGATGGACGTCGGTCCGGGGCTTTCCCCACTCGTCGTCGTCCTGGGGGCGCTGGCGGCCGGACTCATCACGGTGTCGTGCTTCCCGGTGCGCCGCAGGGACGAACCGCCGGCGACGATCAACGGATACCAGGTCCGACCGGACACGATGCGGATCGCTCGGCACTCGGTGCAGCGGTACCTCGGCCGCAGGATGCTCGACATCGAGGCCGACGACCGGGCGGCCGTCCTCAACGACACTGCCCTGGTACGCCGGACGCTCGTGGTCGACGTCATGCGTGCGGCGCCTGGCCTCCTGGGGTTCGCGCTCATCGGTGTCGTGGCGCTCCTGCTCGGAGGTCGCCACGGTCTCGGGTTCCTCGCGGTCTTCGGCTACCTCGGACTCGTTCCCGACCGCATCCTCCGGCTCGGCCGGGCGGAGCGCGCCCACCGTGCCGCCGCTGCTCTCCCGCCGACCGGGCCGGGATCGACCACCCCGACCGGCCGGAACCGGTTCCCGTCCGGGTCGAAGGTCGGCCTGCCCGACGTCTGAGGTCGCAACCGGTGACCGTCACGGCAGGATGAGCCCATGGACACCCGCGCACTGTTCGCCGCGACCGCGCAGTCATTCGTGGACCTCGTCACCGCGCTGCCATCGCCCGCCGAGGACGCAGCGCTGTGGTCCGCGCCGGCGCTCGGCGTCTGGGACCTCCGCGCGCTCGTCGGACACACGAACCGCGCGCTCGGCACGGTGGCGACGTACGCCACGGCGCTCGACCACGACCACACCGGCCCGGAGTCCCGACGCACCACGACGACCGCGACCGACCTCTCCGACGCGGTGGACTACCTCCGGACCGCGACCGGCACGGCGACCGACCCGGACGAGGTCGCCGCGCGCGGTGTCTCGGCCGGGGGCTCGCTGGGCACCGATCCGGCCGCCGCGGTGTCGGCCGCTCGCGACGACGCCCTGGCTGCCCTCGCGGCGGTCCCGTCAGGTGCCCGCATCTCGGTGGTCGGCGGCCTCCGTCTGCCGGTCGAGGAGTACCTGCGCACCCGCATGGTCGAACTGGTCGTGCACGGCAGCGACATCACGCGCGCCTCGGGCGCAGCGGGCACCACGGTCCCGTTCGCTCCTCCGCAGCCAGCGGTGGTCGCCGCCGCCGTGCTGCTCGCCGAGGTCGGGGCGCACCGCGGCGACGGCCCGCTGCTGCTCGCCGCCCTGACCGGCCGGGGTCCCCTGCCGGCCGGCTACTCCGTGCTCTGACCGTCAGCCCCGACGACACCGGCAGCCCCGACGACACCAGCGGCACCACCGACACCGTCAGCCCCGGCCACGCCGGCGGCACCACCGACACCGTCAGCCCCGATCACGCCGGCAGCACCATCGACGCCGACCGCACCGCTGACGGCCCGCGCGATCCGCTGGACGGCGCCGTCGACGAGGGCTCGGCGTGCCGCGTCGTCGTCCTGCTCGGACTCGTACACGAACGTCGTCGCACCGCGGACCGCTCCGCAGTAGTCGACGATGCCGTGCTCGATCTGCGTCCGGATCGCCTGCTCGTAGCCGTGCCGCTCGTACGTCCCGGCCGCGTCGCCGGCGACCGGCAGCAGGTGCACCGTGAGGCGGCCGAGGTTCCGCCGCGTCCCACCGACCGGGTCGACGTCGAACGCCCAGCCGTTGACGAAGACGCGGTCGACCCAGCCCTTCAGGAGCGCCGGCATCGACCACCAGTAGACGGGGAACACCAGCACGAGGTGGTCGGTGGCGTCGAGCCGCTGCTGCTCGCCGAGGACGTCGTCGGGGAGCGCACCGGTGCCGCGGTAGGCGTCCCGGTCAGCGGGGCCGAAGCGCGGGTCGAACCCCTCGGCGGCGAGGTCGACCAACTCGACCTCGCCGGGGTGCAGGGCGGCCCGCAGCTGTCGGGCGATGCCCGCCGTGAGCGAGTCCGGGTCGGGGTGGGCGGTGACGATGAGGGTCTGCACGGCCGACAGTCAAGCGGACCCGGCTGATCCCGCGCCGACGTCGGCGGGTCCGGGCACACTGGTCGCATGTGTGGCCGCTTCGTCGTCTCCGACACCACCGCTGACCTCCTGCCCGAGCTCGTCGGTGAGCTCGCCGCGCGCACCGAGCACGTCGACGAGGACACCGGCGAGGTGCACACCGGCCTCGCGCCGAGCTGGAACGTCGCGCCGACCGACCCCGTGTACGCGGTCCGGCAGCGGCACGGGCAGCGCGAGCTCCCGCAGATCAGCTGGGGTTTCGTGCCGAGCTGGGCGAAGGACTTCGCCAAGCAGCGCCCGAAGCCGATCAACGCCCGCATCGAGACCGTGGCGACGAGCGGCATGTTCAAGCGGGCCTTCGCCACGAACCGCTGCATCGTCCCCGCTCAGGGCTACTACGAGTGGGTCGTGCGCGAGGACGGCAAGGAACCCCACTTCGTGCACGAGCCCGGCGGGGCGCTGGCGATGGCCGGCGTGGTGAGCGCCTGGCCGGACCCGACCAAGCCCGAGGACGACCCGGACAAGTGGCGCCTGTCGCTCGCGATCATCACGCGGGACGCCCACGTGGCCCCGGGCGAGGTGCACGACCGCATGCCGGCGTTCCTCACCCCCGACGGCTACGACGCCTGGCTCGGCGAGGGTGCCGGCACGGACGACCTGCTCACCCTGCTCGACCGGGAATCGCTCGAGGTCGCTGCCGGCCTGCAGCAGTACGAGGTCGCCCGCACGGTGAACAGCGTCCGGAACGACGGCCCGCACCTCATCGACCCGGTCGCCTGACCGTCCGTTCCCCGGTCTGCGTGGACCCACGGCGGGTTGCCCGCGTGGCCGTCCGGACGAGCAGCCAGATCGCGGCGGAGATCACGAGGAGGACGAGCACCAGGCAGATGCTCCAGGCGATGTCGTACCCGATCGGGATGACGGGGTTGTGTGCTTCCTGCGCGATCACCGGCGCGGCGGTCCTGGACATGGCGTGTGGTCGACCTTCCCCCTCGCGCCGCAGCCACCCTCGCGACTGCGTGGACGCCGGTCCGTTCTACCGCTGCCGACGAGACCACCACAAGCCCCCCTCGAGACCGTGACCACCCGGCGACACCGCCCCGGCGACGCCGCCGACGGACGGGAGGCCCGACCCCCGCGAGCCTGTCGACTCACGGAGGTCGGGCCTCCCGTCCGGTGCTGCGCGCCTAGCCGCGCCGACGCGGTCCGCTCACCGGCGCGACCATCCGCCGCCGCAGCAGCAGCGCGGCTCCGGCGAGCACGAGGGCGAACGCCCCGAGCCCGAGCCCGAGCAGCCCGGTGCTGCCGGTGAAGGCGAGCGCCGCGACGTGCACGACGGCGGCGAGGCCGGTCGGGTACCGGACGGTGATCGTCGCGGTGACGACCTGTCCGGCGGTGTCCTGGACCGTGTAGTCGGCCGTCAGCGTGCCGTGGTGGTCGCGCTCCGGGGTGAAGGTGACCGCACCGTCCTCGACGCTCCAGGTGCCGGATCCGTCCACGGTGAAGCGGTCGGTCATGTGCCCGGTGGCGGGGTCGAGCAGGTGCAGGGTGTCGGTGTCGAACGTGCTGCCGCCGGTCGGGGTGTCGTTCCCGAGCGGTGTGACGGTCAGGCGCTCGCCCGTCCTGCCGGTGCGCTCGTCGTCGCGGGCGACCGCTGCGGCGACGACCCGGATGGTCGCGGTCGCGGTGGTCGTCTGCCCGGAGGCGTCGGTCACCGTGTACACGAACGTGTCCGTCCCGGTGAAGCCCGCGGCCGGCGTGTAGACGTACGACCCGTCGGCGTGCACGCGGACCGTGCCGTGCTCGGCCTTCCGGTGCAGGCCCGTGGTGAGCGCGGTGCCGTCGTCGTTGCGGAGCAGGCCGTGCCGGGCGTCGACGGCGAGCGGTGTGCCGGCGACGGTGCTGCCGGTGTCGTCGACCGCGGTGACCCCGACGGTCACGGTGACGGTCGCGTCGGTGCGCTGGCCGGCGGCGTCCTGCGCCGTGTACGGCACGGTGTCGACGCCGGAGAACCGCTTCGCCGGGGTGTAGACGAACGTGCCGTCCGCGGCGAGGGTCGCGGTGCCGTGCGCTGCGGTCCCGACGGCGACGACGGTCAGGTCGGTGCCCGAGTCGTTGCCGAGGACGCCGGGGCCGCGCACGGTGACGGGCTTGCCGGCACTCGTGCGGGTGGCGTCGTCGGTCGCGGTCGGGGTGACGTCGATCGCGACGAGGGCGACGGCGGTGTTCTCCTCGGAGTCGTGCGCCGTGTAGGTGAACCAGTCGCGGCCGGACCAGTCGGCGGTCGGGGTGTACTCGTACGACCCGTCCTTCGCGAGCGCGATCCGTCCGTGCCGCGGCTCGACGTCGAGCGACGCCCAGAGCCCGGTGCCGGCGTCGTCGGACAGGACGCCCTTCGCCGCGGACATCCGGACGACGCCGTTCGTCGTCGTGGTGCTCCAGTCGTCACCGGCGACGGCACCGACCAGGACGACGACGGTGGCCGTGGTGGTCTGCCCGGAGGCGTCGGTCACCTCGTACCGGAAGCGGTCGGTCCCGGAGGTCCCGGCCGCCGGCGTGTAGACGAGTCCGCCGTCGGCGCCCGTGGTGACGGTGCCCCGGCGGGCGTCGCCGTGGCCGGTGACGGTCAGGCCGGTGCCGGAGTCGTTGCCGGTGAGGGTCGTGCCGGCGATGGCGAGCGGCGTACCCGCGGGGGTCTTCAGCACGTCGTCGACGGCCGTCGGGGTGACGGTGACGGTGACGGTCGCCGAGGCGGTGCCGCCGGTCGGGTCGACCACGGTGTACCGGAACCGGTCGGTGCCGGAGAACCCGTCAGCGGGGACGTACGTCACCGTCCCCGCGCCGGTGACGCTCACGGTGCCGTTCGTCGGTGCGCCCTGGGCCGCGGTGCCGACGCCGCTGACGCGGAGCGTGGTGCCCGAGTCGTTGCCGGTCACGGCGACCGCGACCGGGGTGCCCGCCGTGGTGCTGGCGGTGTCGTCGACGGCCTTCGGGACGATGGTGATCGACACGGTGCCGGTCGTGGTGGTGCCGGAGCCGTCGGTCACGGTCACGTCGAACGTGTCCGGGCCGGAGTAGCCCGGCTTCGGCGTGTACGTGTACGAGCCGTCCCGGTCGACCTCGACGGCGCCGTGGTCCGGTGCGGTGTGGTCGGTGACCTGCAGGTCGGTGCCGGTCGAGCCCTGCAGCACACCCTGGTCGGCGGGGACGACGAGCTCCCCGTCCGCGGTGGCGCTCGAGTCGGAGGCGGCGAGGACCGGCGTGACGGTGATCGTCAGGGTGCTGGTCGCGGTGCTGCCGGAGGCGTCGGTCACGGTGACGGTGACGTGGTCGATGCCCGACCAGCCGGCGGCGGGCACGTACGTGACGGAGCCGTCAGCGTCGACCGTGGCGGTGCCGGAGGCACCGTTCGTGACGCCGGTGACGACCAGCCCGGTGCCGGAGTCGTCGGCGGTGAGCGCGGCCGAGGTCGCGGTCACCGGGTGCCCGGCCGGGGTCGTGCGGGCGTCGTCGCCGGCACTCGGGGTGACGAGGACCATGACGACACCGGTCGAGGCGTTACCCGAGCCGTCGGTCGCCGTGTAGGTGAAGGTGTCCGTCCCGGAGAAGCCGTCGGCCGGCGTGTACGTGTACGAGCCGTCGGCCGCGAGCGCGAGGGTGCCGTGTGCGGGCCGCTGGTCGACGGTCGCGGTCAGGTCGGAGCCGCGGTCGTTCGCCAGGACACCGGTCGCCTTCGGCACGGTCAGCGTCGAGCCGGCGGTGACGGTGGCGCTGTCGCGCATCGCCATAGGCCCGACGACGACCAGGACCGTCGCGGTCGCGGACTGCCCGGAGGCGTCGGTCACCGTGTACGTCAGGGTCTCGGTCCCGGAGAACCCGCGCTCCGGCGTGTAGACGACCGAGCCGTCCGCACCGAGGGTGACGGCTCCGTGTGCGGCACCGCTCACTCCCGTGACGGTGAGGCCGCTGCCGGAGTCGTTCCCGAGCAGCGTGGCCGCGGCGACGGTGAGCGGCCGGCCGGAGGCGGTGCCGACGGTGTCCGCCGTCGCGACGGGCCGCACCGTGACGGTCACAGTCACCGGGTCGGTGGTGCGCCCGGCGGCGTCGGTCACCTGGTAGGTGAAGGAGTCGGTGCCGGAGAAGCCGGCGGCGGGCGTGTACGTGACGGCGCCGGAGCGCTCGACGACGGCCGTGCCGTCCGTCGGCTTCGTGACGACGGCCGTGCGGAGCCCGGACCCGGCGTCGTTGCGCTGGACGTCGAGCGTCGTCGGCCGGCTCGCCGAGGTCGTCGCGGTGTCGTCCTGCGCCACCGGGGTGACGACGAGCCGCACCGTGGCGGTCACGGGCGTCCCGGCGGTGTCGGTGGCCGTGTACGTGAACGAGTCGTCGCCGGAGAAGCCGTCGACCGGCGTGTACCGGAACGCACCGGTGGCCGCGTCGAGGACGAGGACGCCGGAGGTCGGCTCGGTGTGGCTCGCGACGGTCAGGCCGGTGCCCGAGTCGTTGCCGAGCACGCCTGTCGCGCGGGTGGTGCGGGCGAGGGTCTCCCCCGCCCGGACCGTGCCGGAGTCGGCTGCCGCCACGGGGGCGACCACCACGGTCACGGTCCCGGTGCCGGTCGATCCGTTCGCGTCCGTCAACGTGTAGCCGAAGGTGTCCGCGCCGGAGAAGCCGTCCGCCGGGGTGACGGTGATCGAGCCGTCGGCGCCGAGGGTGACGGTGCTGTGCGCGCCGTCCGTGACGGCGGTGACGGTCAGGCCGACGCCGGAGTCGTTGCCGGTCAGGGCCCCCGAGGTCACGACGAGCGGCTGTCCCGCGACGGTGGTCAGCGTGTCGTCACCGGTGCTCGGCTTCACGGTGACGGTGACGAGGCCGGTCGCCGGGGTGCCGGAGCCGTCCGTCGCCGTGTACGTGAACGTGTCCTTGCCGGAGAAGCCGTCTGCGGGCGTGTACGTGTACGAGCCGTCGGCCGCGAGCGCGAGGGTGCCGTGTGCGGGCCGCTGGTCGACGGTCGCGGTCAGGTCGGAGCCGCGGTCGTTCGCCAGGACACCGGTCGCCTTCGGCACGGTCAGCGTCGAGCCGGCCGTGACGGTGGCGCTGTCGCGCATCGCCATCGGCCCGACGAGGACGGTGATCGTCGCCGTGGTGGTCTGCCGGGAGGCGTCGGTCACCGTGTACGTGAGGGTCTCGGTCCCGGAGAACCCGGCTGCCGGCGTGTAGACGACGGAGCCGTCGGCTCCGAGCGTGGCGGTGCCGTGCGCGGCACCGGTCACCTTCGTGACCGTGAGGCCGGTGCCGGCGTCGTTCCCGAGGAGCGTGGCCGCGGCGATCGTGACGGTCTGGCCCGCCTTGCCGCCGGCGGTGTCGGCCGTCGCGACCGGGGTGACCGTGATCGTGACGACCACGGGGCCGGTGGTCTGCCCGGCGGCGTCGGTCACCGTGTAGGTGAAGGAGTCGGTGCCGGAGGAGCCGGCGACGGGCGAGTACTGCACGGTGCCGTCGGTCCCGACCGCGACCGTGCCGTGAGCCGGCTGGCTGACGACGGCGGTGGTGAGTCCGGTGCCGTGGTCGTTCGCCTGCACGTCGACGGTCACGGGCCGGTTCGCGGGGGTGGTCGCGGCGTCGGCGGTGGCGGACGGTCGCACGGTGATCGTCACCGTGGCCGAGGTCGTCGCACCGGTGGCGTCCGTGGCGGTGTAGTCGAAGCGGTCGGTGCCGGAGAACCCGTCGGCGGGCGTGTAGGTGTAGGTGCCTGCGGCGGCGTCGAGCACGAGCGTGCCGTGTGCCGGGGTGCTCGAGGTCGCCACGCGGAGGCCGTCGCCGGCGTCGTTGCCGAGCACCCCGGTCGCGCGGGTGGTCGTGCTGACGGAGCTGCCGGCGTCCACCGTGGCGGTGTCGTCGACGGCCTTCGGGGCGACCCGGACGGTCACGGTGACGGTGTCGGACTTCCCGTTGCCGTCGACGACGGTCACGTCGAACCCGTCGGTGCCGGAGTAGCCCGGGGCCGGCGTGTAGGTGGTGGTGCCGTCCTTGGCGACCACGACGGTGCCGTGTGCGGGCGTGGTGGTCCCGGCGACGGTCAGGTCGGAGCCGAGGTCGTTGCCGAGCAGTCCGGGAGCGGCGACCGTGGTGGTCTCGCCCGCGGTCGCGCTGATGGTGTCGGCCTTCGCGGTCGGCAGGACGGTGATGCTGACGCTGCCGGTGATGGTCGCGCCGGCGCCGTCCTCCGCGGTGTAGGTGAAGGAGTCCTCCCCGGAGAAGCCGACCTCCGGACGGTACGAGTACGAGCCGTCCGCCGCGAGGGCCAGCACGCCGTTCGCCGGGGTGGTGTTCCCGGTGACGGTGAGCGCACTGCCGTGATCGTTCGCGAGGACGCCGGAGGCAGCGTCCGCCTTCGCCGTCGACCCGGTGTGGACGCTGAAGGCGTCGTCAGTCGCCTTGGGCGTGACGGTGATGGTCACGGTGCTCGTCGAGCGGCGGCCGGAGCTGTCGGCCGCGGTGTAGGTGAACTGGTCGGTGCCGGAGAACCCGCTCACCGGCGTGTACGAGAAGCTGCCGTCGGTCGTCGACATCGACAGCGTGCCGTTCGCGGGGGCGGTGTGCCCGGTGACCGTGAGGCCGGTACCCGTGTCGTTCCGGAGCACGCCAGCGGCGGGGACTTCGAGCTCCCCGTCGACCGGCGTCGTGTACGTGTCGGACGCACTCGCGATGTGGGTCAGGGTGAGTCGGTTGTCGAAGGTGACGACGACATCGGTGCCATCGGCGGTCTTGGCTGCCGGGAACGTGAACGCGGCGGTGTTGCCGGTACCGGAGGCGACGACGGCGTCCTTGCTCGTCGGATCGGCGTTGACGTCGACGGCTTTCCACGTCGTGTCGTAGTCCGCCAGGTCGGTGCTGCCGGCCGCGGTCTGGGTCGCGGTGTACCGGTTCGACGGCAGGGTCAAGACAGCACCGGCGCGCTTCGCCTGCACACCCGCTGCGGTGCCGTCGGTCGTGGTGGTGTTGCCGCTGGTGACGCCTCCGCCGGTGACGGTGAGCGTGAACTGGTCGCCGGTGCCCCAGCGGTCGTCGACGCTCGACTGCGCAGTCAGCGTGTTGGCGTAGTTGCAGCTCGCGAGGTCTGACGGCAGGTACCTCCCGGTGCCGATCGGGTACGACGTCTCGAGCTTGCCCGAGCCCGGGTTGATCTTGTACATCGTCGTGCTGACCGAGGCGTAGAGGTACCCGTCGGACGAGAATGCGATGCCCGGGCTTCCCTGGTCGCTCGCGTTGATCGGGAGGGTCGCGACGAGCGAGGTGGTCAGCGTGTCCGTGCCCTTGACGGCGGGGATGGTCTCGGCGTCGACCCGACGGATCTGGTTACCGGTGACGACGAACAGCAGGCCCCGCGTGCTGAACGCCATGTCGCCGTTCTTCTCGTCGAGCAGGTTGCCGATGCGACCGACCTGGCCGATCTTCTCGCCAGTCTTCGGGTTGTACGCACCGAGGTAGACCGGCCCGGTGCCACCGGTGGCGTAGTAGTAGAGACCGGTCGCCGGGTTCACCGCGCCGCGGAGCAGGGCGGGTCGGTTCGCGGCGCCGTTCGGGTCGGCGTTCGTCACGTCCGTCAGTCGGACACCGTTGACCGCGTCGTACCCGGTGATGGTGTTACCGGTGTTCTGGGACGCGTACGCCGCGACCCCGTTGCGGGCGACCGCGAGCGCGTTGTTGCCCGGATCGAGCTTCGTCACGTTCGTCACCGCACCGGTCGTGGCGTTGATCGAGGCCAGCTGGCTGTTCGTGGTGTCGATGCCGTACAGCGTGTTCTGGTCACAGGACAGAGCGGTCGCGGCGCTCGCTGGATCGGCCGTGACGGCCTGCGTCAGGGCGCCGCCCGCGAGGAGAGCTGCACTGAACATCGCGAGAAGCCGGAACCCGGAGCGGCGGAGGTCGGTGCGGCGGGGCACGGCGGAGCCCTGGGGAGCAGGCAGCATGGGTCACTTTCGGGTCGAGACAGCGCGCCTGGCGCGTTCGAGGGCCCGAGGGACTCGGGGAACGGCAGCCGACGCCGATCCCGATCCTGGCAGGAAGCTGAGGCCGTATGGGGACAAACGGAGTCCCCAGTAGGGGGGACCAGCGCCAGACGGCGGGGTACACGCCCCCGGACTGGGGACAGGACACCGGGCCGCCGCGGGCCGGTACTGGCCCTGCGCCTCGTCCCCGCTCCGGCTCGCCTCCCCGGCAACGTCGAAGCCCCGCCGGTGTTCCGGCGGGGCCTCGGTCATGCTGTTCCGGAGGTCAGGCCTCCGGGTGGTGCTTCGCTTCTGCGTGCTTCGTGTCGGGTTCGGTCAGTCGACCGGTCGGATGACGGACGGGAGCACGATGTGCAGGCGCTCGGCGAGACGCGACTGTGCGTTCTCCAGCGAGCGGAAGTCCCCGACGTACTGGCCGAACGTGTCGGACACGAAGTAGTGCCCGTCCCGCTTGTCGACCGTGCCACCGAAGTAGCCGCCGTAGTTGGCGGACCAGAGGCCGGTCTCGACCTCGGTCCACGTGAGCATGGCGCGGGAGGGAGTGTGGGCCACCTGGGCCTCGAGCACGGCGATCGTGTCGACGGTGTCCGTGTCGAGGGTCACCTCGACCTGGTGCACGTCGTGGCTGATGATCGTCATGGCCCTGCTCCTTCACGTTCTGGGGTACATCTGCTTGCGGGATCAACGGTACGGGGGACGTCCCCGCCCCACCAGCCAGCCCCGTGCATTCACGGGTTCTCCTGATCCGCGTCGGTATCGAGCCCCGGAAAACCGGGACGACACGTCACGTTTCCGGGGTACAGGGGACAAAGCGGGGTACTCGCGATCTGGACGAAACGCGGCGGAGGCAGGTGGGGCCTCCCGTGCGGAGATCCGCCGGACGGCGGACCCGGCCTGGAGGCCCGCCCCGGTAGCGTCACTCCCCGTGACCCCTGATCGACCGGACGACCGCGCGCACGACGTGCCGTCGGCGTCCGTCGGCCGCATGGCCGGGTCCGGCAGCGCCCTGCGGCGCCACGGCAGCACGAGCGCGCACGCGACCGGGCGGAGCCGCAGCGTCGCCGGGGTGCTCGCCGTGGGCTACGGGGTGGCGGTGGTCCTCATCGGGTTCTGGGGCACCCCGGTCGACGCACGCGTGCAACCGCTGCTCGCCCGTGTGGTCGCCGCGGCGCAACGGCGCGGAGCGCCGAGCTGGTTCGGGTACGAGCTGTTCGAGTCCCTGGCGAACGTGGCGTTCTTCGTGCCGTTGGGGCTGCTCGTCGTGCTGCTCGCCGGGGCCCGCTGGTGGTGGGCCGGCGCGGCGGCGGGGCTGCTCGTCAGCGCCGCCATCGAGACCGGGCAGGCACTGTTCCTGCCGGCGCGGTTCGCGACCATCGACGACGTGGTGGCGAACACGATGGGCGCCGTCATCGGGGCGCTGCTCGGGGTCGCGCTGCTCGGGGTGGCCGCGCGGCGACGGCGCTGACGGCCGCTCGCGGCTCATCCACCCGAGGGCGGCTCAGCCTCTCCGCACGTGCCCCCGCCTACGGTCGGTGACATGGCCTCGAACAGCACCCCGATGGTGGAGCAGCACATCGCCGTCTTCGGCGGGAGTGGCAGCGGCAAGACCGTCCTGCTCTCGTCGTTCTACGGCTCCGCCCAGGAGCCGAGCGTCCGACGATCGAACCGGTTCGCCGTGACCGCCGAGGACCGCGCCCAGGGCCGCACGCTGCACCGCAACTACCTGGGCATGCGCGACGGCGACACCGTGCCCAGCCCGACCCGGTTCGCCTCGACCTCATACCGCTTCGTCATCGAGCCGTCGGCGGACTCCCTGCCGAAGGGCCGGTCGAGGCAGAAGGCGATGAAGCCCCTGCGGATCGTGTGGCACGACTACCCCGGCGAGTGGTTCGAGGAGGACCCGAGCTCCGCCGACGAGGCCGCGCGCCGGGTCGAGACCTTCCGGTCGCTCCTCAGCGCCGACGTCGCCGTGCTGCTCGTCGACGGGCAGCTCCTCGCCGAGCACGCCGGCGAGGAAGAGCGCTACCTGAAGGCCCTGATCACCGACTTCCACACCGGGCTATACGCCCTTCGTGACGACGTGCTCGAGGACGGCAAGCGGCTCACCCGCTTCCCGCGGATCTGGACCCTGGCGCTCTCCAAGGCGGACCTGCTGCCCGAAATCGACGTCGAGGCGTTCCGGGAGCTCGTCATCGGCAAGGCCGGCGGGGAGCTCGACGAACTCCGTGACGTGCTGCAGAGCTTCGTGCAGGACCCGGACGCACTCGACGTCGGTGAGGACTTCCTGCTGCTGTCGTCGGCGAAGTTCGAGCCGGGGAACATCGACGTGACGACCCGCACCGGCGTGGACCTGCTCCTGCCGATCACCGCGATGCTGCCGTTCGAGCGCTTCGCGAAGTGGGCGACGACCCGGCAGCGCGGGGCGCAGGTGGCGGAGCAGCTGTTGAAGTTCGTCGTGCCCGTCGTGGGGTTCCTGGCGACCTCGCGCTACGGCAAGTCCCCACTCGTCGGTGCGGCCGCGGGCTGGATCGGTGGCGGCATCGGCTCCCGGGCCGTCAGCTTCGCCACGAAGCGCGTCGCGAAGATCAAGGACGAGGCGGTGGCCGAGCAGGAGTTCACCTCTCGCGTGCTCGCGCGCTTCGCCGAGGACCTGGACCGCGGGGTCGAGCAGCGCGTGCTGCGCCGGGGTGAGTCGTGAGCTTCATCTGGGCGACCCGGGGCCGCACGTGGGGCTTCCGGTTCCTGTCGACCGAGCAGCCGGGGCAGGACCCGCTCGCCCGCTACGAGCAGGCGTTCGACGGGGTACGTGACGTGCCGGCCGTCGTCCGTCGTCGCTCCGGGATGCTCGCCGTGCGCTTCCCCGATCCTGAAGGGCGCCGGGACCGCTCCGGGCGGCCCATCCCCCACGAGTTCGTGCTGACCCCGCCACTCAGCGACTCCGTTCGGTCCGTCGAGGACGCGGTCGCGCAGGTCTGGCCGCTCGTGCGGGAGCGGTACGCAGAGGTGTGGGAGTTGCCGAAGGCTCCCGCCGCTGTGTCCGACGTGTGACGGCCAGCCGAGAATCCTCCGCGTGCACCTGCCAGGAGGCGCAGTGTCCGTCCGCCGGACACCTCACCGCCCTACGGTCGGCACGTGAACCCGAATCGCAGACAGTACCGTCGTCCTTCCGCTTTCCCCTGGTGGCTCTGGGTGGTCGCGTCGCTCGCCGTCATCGGCGTCGTCGGCATCCTCCTCGTCGTGACGTGACGTAGCCCTCTGGACACGACGAAACCCCCGGAGCCTGACGGCTCCGGGGGTCCCGCTCAGTGAGCTGTAGCTCAGACGGTCTCGCGCTGGCGACGGACCGAGCCGCGCACGACGAGCAGGCCGCCACCGAGGACGACGGCGCCACCGGCGACCCAGAGGGCCAGGGTGGAGACGGTCGAACCGGTGAAGGCGAGGGAACCGTTGGTGCCGGTGCCCGCACCGTTGCCGGCGGCAACGGCAGCAGCGTCAGCCGGGGCGATGGTGAAGGACGCGACACCGACGACACCGGAGGTGGCGCCCGTGGCGGTCAGGTTGTAGCTGCCCGAGCCGCCCACCGGGAGGGTGACGCGGACGTCGAGCGAGCCGTCGGCGTCGGCGACGTACGCACGCGAGACGGTGGTCACGGGCAGGGCACCGAGCGTGGCGTCGTTGACACCGGCGCCGGTGATCTGGACGTTGACCGTCTCGTTGTTCTGGAAGGCGCCTTCGCTGAAGTTGATGACGACGATGCCACCGGCAACGTAGTTGCCCGAGATCGTGACGTCCGAGTCGGGAGCGTAGCCAGCTGCGTTGGCAGCGGCGGGAGTGGCGAGCAGTGCGGCGCCAGCCAGCACGACCGCGGCGATGAGCTTCTTCATGAAGTGGTTCCCCTAGTGATCTGATCCGACAGACCCTGATACCAGAGCCCTGCCTCCGCAGATGTCAATCCCCCCGTGACCACAGACATGGCACGTGCGATTGGCGAAGTTCCCTCAATCTAGCGGATGTTCACAGTTTGTTGCCACCCTTCGTGCAACGAATTCGTGAACAGAGGCTGGATCGGTTCCCAGGGAGCAGGTACTCCTGACTCCGTCCGCAGCCGGCACCGGGCGCCCTACACGCAGAACCCCAGGTCACGAGCGACACGCTGTCTCCACCCGCGCTCCCCACGAGGACCGAGGTCGCACCTGAGTGCGGCTAGCAGTGCGCTCAGCCCGCGCGGCACCCCCGGATTGGGGGCACGATCGGCCGCGTAGTTCGGCGAAACGCCGTCTCACCCTGCGGCGAAAGCGGCCACCGAGTACCTATCGTCTGCGCACTCGCCGGCGTCAGCCGACCGGGACCGGCTCGGCGCAGTCGAACTGCAGCGGCTCGACCTTCGTCTGACGGACGCCGGGCGTCGACTCCGCCTGCACTCCGGCCTTCGCGAACTTCGCCTCCCCGAGGAACGCGACGCGGAAGGTCGTGCTCTCGCCCGGCGCGAGCAGCGTCTGGATCTGCGCCACCGGGTGCTCGCCGTCCTTCACGGTCTGCAGGGCCGCGCCCTTGCCGTCCTGCGAAGCCCCGAGGTAGATGCCGTTCTTCGGAGCGTAAACCGCAACGAGCGTCTTGATCTTGCCGGGTTCGGTGCCGAAGTCGCCGCCACCGGTGACGTAGCGCGGCAGACTCGTTGCCGCGTCGGCGGGTGCCGTGTTCTTCAGCGTGACCTCGACCACCGAAGTCGGACGGCCGTCCTTCCGGCACACGGAGCTCCCGACGGAGACCTTCTTGTCGAGGTAGTAGTCCATCTTCGAGCCCGTGCCGTCGTTCAGGTAGACGGCGAACTCACGCGTCTGCGCCGACGCAGTCGGCAGATCGCCGGCGACAGCGGTCCCGGTGATCTGCTTCTGCTCCGCTTCGTCCGCGCTCCAGAGCCGGAGCCGCCCGTCCTTCGTGCCGTCGGTCAACGCGGCGATGAACGCCTTGGTGTCGAAGCCACCGCTCGACACCTTCTCGAAGACCGCACTCGCCGCCGATGCGAAGAAGGCATCCTGCACCGCCGGGTCCGGGTACTTGGCGTAGACGTCGCTCAACAGGAGCTTCGCTGCGTTGTCCGACGTCAGCGTGTCCCCGGTCGGCAGCTGCACCGGACCGGTCGCCCGGAGGATGTAGCCGAGCGTCACCGGGTCGATCGCCAGGACACCATCCACCTGCTGCCCGAACTTCTGCTTCCACATCTCCCGGGCAAGCGCACCGGTGACGTCGAATCGCGGCGTGAGGTTCACGTCCTGCATGTACCGCCCGGTGATGTCGCCGTACAGGCTCGTCGTCGCGGCCGACAGCGGTAGCACCGGCTCGTCGTACGGTCCGAAGGACGACCCCGCAGCCTGGTTGCTGAGACTGATCGCCCCGTCCTTCACCCGCAGCAGGGCGACAGCTCCCGGTATCCCGCCACCGGCACGCAGTTCGGCGTTGTTCTGGAAGAGCAGGACGTAGTCACGGTCCCCGTCGTGTCCGAGCATGGCCGGCGCGAGCTGAACGACCTTGTTCGCCGTGGTCGCCTGCTGCGTCACCGTTCCGAGCGCGTTCCGGAGTTGATCGACCGCCGACGTCACCGGCGACAGTGTCGCACTCGTGTCGATGTCGTCCGCTTCATCACTTGCCATCGCCAACGTCTTGGTCGCGCGGGCCACCGACGGCTGTGCGTCGACGAGCGGTTGGAGGTCGATACGACCGTCCGTCGGGGTGAATGCGTCCTGATCGAGGTCGCCGATGACCCCGGCGACCGGCCGCACTGCACCAGTCGCCACGTCATCGACGACGACCGCGACCTCACGAACGGCTCGGAGGTTCGATCCGAAGAACGGCGTGAACTGCGCCACAGTCCAGATCGGGTCACCGGTCAGGCTGCGCGCCGACGACGCGTTGTCTTCCAGCTGCTTCGCCGTGCGCTGCGCCGCCGACGTGTCCCCGTCCGTGATCTGCGAGCGCAAGGTGCTCACGAGGGCGACAGACTGCTCGAGGTGCCGCTTCGCGAGCAGCCCCCGTGCACCCACCCAGGCGACGGCGAAGATCAGCAGGAGGACGAGCGCAAGGACGATCCACAGCACGACGCGGGCCCTGGACCCCCGGCGTACAGCAGCGCGTCGCGACTCGGGCAAGTCGGACATGGCACTAATCCTACGGTTGCTCATGTCCGACCCGCCTCGTCACTCGCGGATCGAGTCGACGTGCTCGCGGTACCAGTCGATGGTGCTCCGGAGCCCGTCTTCCAGACTGATGCCTGCAGTCCACCCCGCGTGAGCGAGCTTCGAGACATCAAGCAGCTTCTGGGGTGTCCCGTCAGGCTTCGTGGTGTCCCACACGGTCTCACCTTCGAAGCCCACGATCGCTGCGATGGTCTCGGCAATCTCGTTGATCGTCACGTCGGAGCCGGTTCCGACGTTGACCTGCTCCGGCCCGTCGTAGTGCTCCATCAGGTGCAGGACCGCGGCAGCCATGTCGTCGACATGCAGGAACTCGCGACGAGGCGATCCGGTCCCCCAGTTCTCGACACGTTCCGCACCCGACTTTGCCGCCTCGTCGTATCGGCGAATGAGCGCGGGCAGGACGTGCGACCCCTGCGGCGAGAAGTTGTCGCCGGGTCCGTAGAGGTTCGTCGGCATCGCCGAGATCCAGTGCTTGCCGTACTGACGTCGAACCGCCTGGACCTGCATGATGCCGGCGATCTTGGCGATGGCGTAGGCATCGTTCGTCGGCTCGAGGTGCCCCGTCAGCAGCGAGTCCTCGTGGATCGGCTGCTCCGCGAACTTCGGGTAGATGCACGACGACCCGAGGAACATCAGGCGCTCGACGTCGTGCTCGACCGCCGCGTCCATGACGTTCACCTGGATCTGCAGGTTCTCGCTGAGGAAGTCGTGCGGGTACGTGTTGTTCGCCATGATGCCGCCGACCTTCGCGGCGGCGAGGACGACGTACCGCGGCTTCTGCTCGGCGAAGAAGGCGAAGACCGCGTCGCGGTCCTTCAGGTCGAGTTCGGCAGAACTGCGGCCGATCAGGTCCGTGAAGCCCTCGGACTCGAGCTTGCGCCAGACGGCAGACCCGACCAGCCCCCGATGACCCGCGACGTACACGCGTCCCGCCCGGTCGAGCGGCCCCGGAACGAATTCGTTGTCAGACATCACGACTCCCAGCTCGCGAGCTTTACCTTGTCGATCCACGGGCGACCTTCGTGCTCGAGCGCCTCGATGTCGGCGTCGACCATGATGCGCGCCAGCTGCGCGGTGTCGACCGTGGCTTCCCAGCCGAGCTTGTCCTTGGCCTTCGACGCGTCACCGACCAGGGCGTCGACTTCGCTCGGACGCAGGTAGCGCTCGTCGAACCGGACGTGGTCTTCCCAGTTCAGCCCTGCGTGCGAGAACGCGGTCGAGAGGAAGTCCTTGACGGTGAAGTCACCGCCCGTCGCGAGCACGAAGTCGTCCGGCTCGTCGACCTGCAGCATCCGCCACATGCCCTCGACGTACTCAGCGGCGTACCCCCAGTCGCGG
Source organism: Curtobacterium sp. MCPF17_046 (assembly GCF_003224295.1). Lineage (NCBI taxonomy): Bacteria > Bacillati > Actinomycetota > Actinomycetes > Micrococcales > Microbacteriaceae > Curtobacterium > Curtobacterium sp. MCPF17_046. The sequence continues at coordinate 80,525 of NZ_QKLB01000009.1, forward strand.
ACGGAGTCGAGGTTGCCGAGGTACACGTGGTCTTCGAGCCCCGCCTTGATACGAGCGACGGCTCGTGTGATCTTGCGGGTGACGAACGTCTCACCACGACGCGGCGATTCGTGGTTGAACAGGATGCCGTTGACCGCGAACATCCCGTACGCCTCTCGGTAGTTCCGCGTGACCCAGTAGCTGTACACCTTCGCGGCGCCGTACGGCGACCGCGGCCAGAACGGCGTCTCCTCGTTCTGCGGCGGAGGCGTCGCGCCGAACATCTCGGAAGACGACGCCTGGTAGAACCGGGTGTGGATCCCGGACATCCGAACGGCTTCGAGCATGCGCATCGAGCCGACACCCGTCACGTCACCGGTGTGCTCGGGCTCATCGAACGACACACGCACGTGCGACTGTGCGGCGAGGTTGTAGACCTCGTCTGGCTTCAGCTCAGCGAGGAGACTCACGAGGCGAGCGCCGTCACCGAGGTCGCCGTAGTGCAGGAAGAGCTTCGCGTCCGGGTTGTGCGGATCGACGTACAAGTGGTTGATCCGTGAAGTGTTGAACGTGGAAGCGCGACGAATCACTCCGTGCACCTCGTATCCCTTGCGGAGCAGCAGTTCGGCCAGGTACGACCCGTCCTGCCCCGTGATGCCCGTGATGAGCGCGCGCTTCGTCAAACGTTCCCCGATTCCCTGGTGTCGCCACGTCCCGCAGCGAGCTCCTGCAAGAGCTGAGTAAATGTATCGAACGATGCGCGGGGAGTCAGTCGAGTGGCCCGATACCGGCGCCCGTTCTCGCCGAATTTGGCGGCCAACTCGGCGTCGCTTGCCAGGGACTCTGCGGCTTCCAGTAGCGCTTGGGGGTCGCCCGCCGGTACCACGAGACCGGCGTCAGCCAGGAGCACCTCGCTCTCGGTGACACTCCCCGGATCGGTCGCGGCGATGACAGGAAGTCCCGTGCTGAAGTAGGACGTCAGCTTGCTTGGGACCGCCATCCCGGCAACGCCGCGCCGCTCGTTGACGAGCAGCGCATCCGCAGCGCCAATGGCGTTGCGGAACTTGTCATCCGGCAGCGAACCGACCATGGAAACGGCAGGAACCCCCGCGCTCAACGCCGCCAGGTGCTCGCGCTGGTTGCCATCACCAAGCAGCACGAAGCGCACAGTGCTGCCATTCGACGTGGCGAGTTGTGCAGCCTGCACGACGTTCTCTAGCCCTTGCTTCACACCCATGTTGCCCGCGTGCAAAACCACGAAATCCGACCGGTCCCACCCCTGTTCGGCACGGGCGGCATCACGGTCGACGGGTTCGGTGTCTTCCAAGTGCGACCAATTCCGCACCACCGTGACGGCGTCTGGGTCGACTCCGAGCGTGTCGACCACCGTGTTCCGAAAGCGCTCATGGATCACGACCACGGCATCGGCGGAACGGAGGCACCACCGCTCGACCGCTCCTATCGCCCGCTCAGCCAGAGTCGCGCTACCCGCCCCCAATTCCTGGAGGCCAAGCGTGTAGAGGTCCTGCACCCAAAACACCACTGGCCGCCGCGTCACCAGCCGCGCTTTGAGAAGCGCCACTGCCGACGAAAGCAGCGCCGGAGACACGAGGACCACGACGTGCGGGCGACCGAAACGAGTGGCTGCGGCAGCGACGCCGAACGACAGTTCCGACAGGGCACGAGACAGCCCGCCTGGCCTTCTCGGGAGCCGGTGACGTCGCCTCACAACGGTGACGCCCGCTTCGCTCGTGATCGACTTCGACGGGACACCGCCGTCTGGGAACCGCCACTGCGGGTAGTGCGGGAACGAACTGATGGCACGAACACGCACACCTCGCCGAGCCAACTCCGCGGCCAGTCCAGAGGTGTACGGAGCGATCCCAGTCGATTCTGGTCGGAAGTTCAGCCCGACCAACAGGACGGAGAAGGGTCTGTTCACCGAGTGAACATAACAGTTGCTCGCGAGCCGCAGGAGGAAGGGCCTCAGCCAACCCAGACCAACGGCAGGACGACCACGACGGGCCAACCCCCGACGGCGGCGCCTCGTAAAACGTTCGAACAGGCACTACCCTGACCCTGACATCGCAGCACAAGACCTCACGGAACCATCGATCAGAACGCACCCGATCCGGTGCTTGTTGACAGGGGCAGTTCGACGGGGGAAGACACTTCCGGTTCGTCAGACCACGATCCGGCACCCTTGAGGACAGGGAACACTCTCGCTCTGAACGTCATCGCGTACGAAATGAGAACGACAATGGCCTCGATTGCGGTCGTGATTGCAACTGCCGGGCGCCCGGACGCGGCGCGGGACATCATCAACACGCTCGAAGACAGCCGGATCCCAGACTTCTTTGGGTTCCTGTCTGCACCTGACGACTCCGACGTGCCCGACATGCCGATACCGGAGAAGTGGACCGTATGCACGGGCGTTCGCGGCGCGTCGAGTCAACGGAACAAAGCACTCGACATGATCCCCGAGACCGTGTCCTACGTTTTCTTCTTCGATGATGATTCGGTGCCGCGCCACGACTACATCAGCAGCATGCTCGACGTTCTCGGATCGAACCCGGAAGCTGTAGCAGCGACCGGTCGAGTGGTACTGGATGGAGCCGCTGCAGGAACTGAATTCACGCTCGAGCAGTGCGAAAGGGCACTGGCTGAGAGCCTTCGGCCCTCGAGGAGTGTCACCTCCCGACCACCTGCAGTCACCGACAGCCTCTATGGCTGCAACTTCTGCGTGCGATGGGCAGCCACCCGCGACTTACGCTTCGACGAGGATCTACCCCTGTACTCCTGGCTTGAGGATCTCGACTACGCAAAGCGGGCGCTTTCACGAGGACAGCTACTTCGGGTCGACAGTGCGGTGACTGCTCACAGAGGCTCAAGCACCGGAGGCAGAACCTCGCACCGTCGATTCGGTTACTCCCAGATCGCGAACCCCCTTCATCTGAGAAAGAAAAGGTCGTTGACAATTGCCCAAACCGTACGCGAGATGATGCGGCCTTCGCTGAAGAACCTAGCCCTGGCGCTGGTCCCTTCCGCCCGGTTTGCGTCGCGACGCTCTCGCCTTTCTGGCAATCTCCTCGCAGCCGGTCACGCTTTGGTCGGTAGAGCCCACCCCTCGAAGATGCTCAACATCAACGACGGCGACACCCGGGACGTCGAGGTCCGATCGTGACCCGTAATAGCGCAACAATTGCTGGAACCAGCGGGGTCCGCTTCGCTGTAGCTCATTTGACGAGAACTGCCTAGGAGTGGCGTTGACCAGTTCAGGCTACTCCGATCCGAGGATCCCGATCGTCGACCTCAGCAAAGCGCCCGGCCAGCGGGAATCCTGGGATGCGCCGCGATGGAAGGTGTATCTCTGGGGCGCTGTGGAGCTCCTGCTGGTCACCAACCCCTGGCAAATCAGCTCCTCACTGCGCGTCCATACACTACGAGCCTTCGGTGCAAGGATCGGTTCGAATGTCGTCTTCCGTCCACGAACCCGTGTTCGTTTCCCTTGGAAACTGACCATCGGAGACAACTGCTGGATCGGCGAAGGTGCTTGGTTCCACAACCAAGACCACATCCGGGTAGGCGCAAATGTCGTCGTCTCCCAGGAGTCGTTCCTGACGACGGGAAGTCATGCACATCGTCGCGACATGGCATTGCTGACTCGTCCGATTCGTATCCACGACGGGGTATGGCTGACAGCGAGATGTGTCGTCCTCGGCGGAACTGAGATCGGGCAGTCAGTCCTCGCTAAACCCATGACGATCGTCCAAGGGCGCGTGCCTCCGAACGTCGTGGTCGAGGGGCCGCGATGCGAACCGGTCGGACAGCGCTTCGAGTTAGGCGATCAAGACGGTAGGAGATCGTGATGCGGGTTCTCCACGTTGTTTCGCTCATCAGCTCAGACGGTGCTTTCGGAGGGCCGACACGAGTTTGTCAGAACCAGTCGCAGGCGCTTCAGGCGGATGGTCACCAGGTAACGGTGGTTGCGGGCGCAGCCGGTGGTGACGTTTCACCCCCGGCGATCGTCGACGGCGTTCGGACTCTGTTGTTCCGAACGAGACGTGTGCCCGGGATGGGGTTCGCTGGCATGTTCGCTCCGGGAATGGTGAGATGGCTGCTCGATCACAGGACGGACTTCGACGTAGCGCATGTCCATCTTGCTCGCGACCTCGTGACACTTCCTGCCGTGATGACGCTGCTCAGGAGCGGGATACCTGTCGTCGTGCAGCCCCATGGGATGATCATCCCTTCACGGAAGCTGTTGGCCCTGCCGGTCGATGGCTGGGGTACTCGACCAGCTCTCCGGCGAGCCAGCGCAGTTCTCGCTCTCAACGAGAGGGAATGCGACGATCTGAAGCACGTGGCCCGCGACCTCCCGCAGCCAGTGGTCCTGCCGAACGGCGTGCCCGAGCAAGAGGTTCTTGATCGTCCGCCTGTGACAGACTCCACCGAGGTGCTGTACCTGGCGCGATTGCACGCACGGAAACGTCCCTTGTACTTCGTCGAAGCAGCGAAGCGTCTTCAAGATCGTTTCCCGTCGACCCGGTTCGCGCTCGTCGGACCAGACGAAGGCGAGGCGCCAGCTGTTCAGCGCGCCATCGGCAACCGCACGAGCACGGTAGCTTGGGAGGGACCCATCAACCCGGCCCGGACGATGGATCGCATGGCTCAATGTGACATCTACGTCCTATCAGCCGTCGATGAACCGTTCGGCATGACTGTCCTCGAAGCCATGTCCCTCGGTAAGCCGGTGGTCGTGACAGAGTCATGCGGCTTGGCCGCGGCTGTTCGCCGTCATGAAGCAGGCATCGTGTCCAGGGACGACCCGGACGGTCTGGCGCAGGCGATCGCCGAGCTTCTCGCAGATCCTGCCAAGCGCGCGCGGATGGGTGAACACGGGCGCAAAGCCGTCAGGACCGAATTCGGCATGCCGGCGGTCGCCGCTCGACTTGGCGATGTCTATCGGGAAGCAGTGCAACAGGTCCGATGAGACGGGTCTTCGCGAGGACTTGGCCGCGTATACGCCGGGCAGCCAACAACCCACTTCTGCTCGCCCAGGCGTTCTCCAGCGTATCGGGCGCGTTGGCGATGATCATCGCGGTCGGAGTCCTGCCACCGCAACAATTCGCCATCTTCTCACTCCTCACCCTCATCAGTACGACCAGTGTCGGGCTCGTACGAGCAAGCCTGACTCGACCGGCCCTATTCCTCCTCCGTACCGATCCCGACGCCCGCGTGCCCTTCAGGTACGGGCTTACTGCCAGCGTGGCCATTGCTGTCCTGAGCATCCCACTGGTTTGGGCTCTCGGCGTGCGCTCTCTCGAGCCATTGGCATTGGTGACTGCGACCTTCGGGCTGCCGGTCTTCTACGACTGGTTGCGCAGTCGCTTCATCGCGGCAGACCGTAGGTGGCACGCTGCGCTCGGCGATGCTGTGCGCCTGCTCGCGCTCGGCCCGGTAGTCCTTCTACAGTTCGGCGATCTACAGTTTGATGCCGCGGGGCTGCAGGCAATAGTCGCGGCCACGGCCGGCCTCTCAGCGATCGTGTTGTGGTCGCGCTTGTGGACGATCCGGATCACCTGCTGGACCCCCTTCCGGGCGTACCGTCACCAGGCCCACTTACAATTCCTCGAATTCACCGTCGGACAGCTGAACTCCACGATTCCGATGTTCGTCCTTGGCGGCCTCGGAGCATCGCAACTCGTCGGAGGTTTCCGGTTCGCCCAGACGCTACTCGGGCCGATGAACCTCATCTTCGCTGCGACCTCGGCGAATTTCGTCGCCGACGGGGCAACCCGGGATTCCCACCGAAGCACAGCTTCACTCCTTCAGAGAGGCCGACAACTCTCGACTCGGTTGATCGTCATGTCTGCGATCGTTGTCGCGGGTATCGTTCTAACTGTTCGACTGCTTGGCATCAACCCGTCGGGCGTGCAGTCTTCAGCTCTACAGGTCGGAGTGTTGCTCGTGGGGCTGGTCGCCATCAGTTCCGGCTGGGCCGGCATCCAAGGCGTGACCCTTCGACTGCTCGGACATCATGCTCTGGTCACCACGACACGAGCACTCCTCGTGGGAGCATCCTGGATCGGCTTCTTCATCGGATTTGTCCTGGGCGGAGTAGACGCCAGCTTGGTAGCCGGTTTCGCCACGAGCGCTGTCTGCTACCCGCTCATACTCGGCATCCCCGCAGCGCGGCGACTCCGAATGATCGCCATCCAGGAGCCCACGCCGCCTCCGCTCGTCGATCGACCCACCGAGAGTCGAGCGACGAGCGTTCCCAACGACACTCGAGAAGCCGATCGGAGACCGATTGATGACTGACCGGAATACCGGAAGAAAGCTGATTGCAGTCTCGCAACCCTTCGTACCAGACTACCGCGTGCCCTTCTTCGACGAATTGGCCCGCCAGCTATCCACCGAGGGGTTCGACCTGGAGGTCTGGCACGGAAGCCCCGGTACCGAAATGCGCAAAGTAGGTAGCGCTCGTACCGGTCCGTGGAGCGTAGAAGTGCCGCAACTCCGGCTGCAGGTGTTCGGCCACACTCTCGCTCTCCGACGAATCTGGAGACGAGCCCGGGGAGCCCGAGCAGTCGTGGCACCGTTCTCTGCCACTGCGCTGGAATCTCTGCTCCTCCTGTTCTTTAGCAGGACGAAGACGTTCCTTTGGGGACATGGTCGCTCGTACGTGAGCAAGGAAAGTCGCGTAGGCAAAGCCATAAAAACCGCAATGGCTCGTCGTGCTCGAGGCGTTCTGGTCTACACCCCGAGTGCGGTCGCAGCCGTCGAGTCCATGGGTGTCCCGAGAAGTCGTGTCCGCGCAGTGTTCAATGCCACGGATACGGCGACACTGCGGCGCGTGCGGGCAAGTCTCTCCTCGTCGGACATCGAAGCCTTTCGGCATGCTCAGGATATTCCATCTGGGCCAGTCGGACTCTTCGTCGGCGCCTTCATCGAGGCGAAGCGGATCGATTTCCTCTTCAAGGCCATCGACCGCGTAGTCGCCGCAGTGCCGAACTTCACAGCTGTGGTAGCGGGGTCAGGGCCACAGCAGGAGTTCGTCACAGCCCAGGCAGATCGTCGTCGTCACGTCCGAGTGGTCCCGCGGCTCGACCAGGAGGAGCTGGTTCGCTTCTCCAGCGTGTCGGACATTCTGTTGATGCCGGGAAGGGTGGGCCTCGTGGCGGTCGACGCGGTGGCCCTCGGACTTCCGGTGATCACGACGGACTGGCCCTTCCATGCACCGGAAGCCGAATACCTCAACTCGTCGAACTCAATTCGCTCCGGGGACTCAGAGATCGAGTACGCCAAGGTCGTCATCGACCTCCTCAGCAACACGGACCGACTGCTGGACCTCCGCGAACGAACCTGGAAAAGTGGCGAGTCCTACACCGTAGAGGCGATGGCCGCACACTTCGTAGCTCATCTCAAGGATCAGAATGTTCTTCCAATGGGTACGGTGCCGTCCAGTGAGGGGTGAAGTGGGCAAGCGGAGGCGATCGAGCGGCGGTGTAGTCGCCCTAGGTCGGCGGCTCTTGCGGAGGGCCGCTTGGTCCGTCTTGTCGAAGACGCTCGCGGTGATGACGCATCTCCTACGTCGGCAGCGGCTCGTCGTCGTGAACGGGTTCCCCGCGCTCGAGGGGAACGCGGTACAGATCGTCAGGGAACTGCAGGACCGATACGACGGCCGCATCACGTGGATCGATGCGCCGTCGGAGCGTGAACTCTCCAATCTCGATTTCGTGCTGGCACCGCACGTACGAACTGCCAAGTACTGGTCGTTCGCTGCTCTCTCCTCGTACGTCGTCGCAGAGACGATTTTCTACACCCACGGCCTCTATGGCAACCCTCGCCTCGCCCCTTCGCGTAGTGTCGTCAATCTGTGGCACGGACACGGGATCAAACGCGTCGACTATCCCGGCTACGCCACACACCTAGTCGTGCCGACGCAACTGCATGCAGAGACACGAGCATCTGCCTTTCGTGTCGATCCGGCCAATGTCTTGATCGCCCTGCCCCCGCGGACAGCACGACTCCGAGAACCAGCCACGGCCACGGCCCTGACAAGGCTCGGGCTCAGCGGAAAACCATTTGTCGTTTGGATGCCGACTTATCGAAAGGCCGCGGTGAAGGAAGGCACCAACGACGGATGGGTCTCGACCGCTGAAGACGTGGGCGGGCGTTCGACGACCCAGGCGATCCAAGACGGTTTCGACGTGCTCCGTGCGAGGGGGATTGAAGTGGTGGTGAAAGCGCATCCCGCGGATACCTTGAATCGCCATGTCCCCGGTGCCCTCAACATCTCGTCTGATGTGCTGACGGCCGCGGGGACGACGCTGTACAACGTATTGGGGGCTTCTGCCGGCCTTATCACGGATTACTCGTCCGTCTGGTTCGAATACTTCGCGATCCGGAAGCCCATCGCCTACTTCATGCCGGACAAAGTGGAGTACGTATCGACTCGAGGCGTCGTGCCCGGCGACGCCCTAGACTGGCTTCCGGGGCCAGAGTTGGTCGCCGCGGACGACTTCAACCGTCTCGCGGACGAGATCCTCAGTGGTAGGTGTTTCGAAGAGCACCGAGAACGTTCGTCTGAGCACTTCGGCCTGGTCGACGAATGGCCGTCGCAGGGTTCAGTCCTCGATGAACTCGCGAGAAGGCGCCTGATCCGGCTGCACCAGTAGGGTCACCCGATCGCGGAAGAAGGCTCAATACCCTGTAGATTGCATGACACGGCGGCACGAACACCTCGTCGGACGGGAAGGAACCGCTTCGTGAACTCTGGGCAAAAAGATCCCCTGATCGGTGTCGTCCTAGCGGGCGGAGTCGGGACACGCTTCGGAGCTGCTCAGCCGAAACAGCTGGCACGGCTCTCCGGACACACGGTGCTCTCCTATTCCCTCCGTGCCTTCGATGCTCATCCGGAGACCGAGCGGATCGTGATCGCCGCGAATCCGGAGTGGGGAGCAGAGATCGAGGAAGTAGTCAGCGACGCCGTACGACGCAAGGCTTGGACCATAGTGGCCGCCGGCGAGCATCGCAACGGCTCCGTACTCAACGCGGTCGCCTCCGTCGACCTTGCTGATGCGCGTTTGTTGGTGCACGACGGGGTGCGGCCCCTCGTCGATCACTCCTTGATCGACCGCGTCGTGGGAGCGCTTGAGCATGCGGACGCCGTGATCCCGGTGATTGACTCGATCGACCCCATCGTGAAGACCCGGGGCAACAAGGTCGTCAAGTTCACGCGACGGTCCACGCATCTCCGAGGTCAGTCCCCGCAGGGGTTCTGGCTGAAGACTCTCCGCGAGGCTTTTGCGCGGAGCAGCGCGGAAGAGCAACAGACCTTCGGAACCGTCTTCGAACTCCTGCAGAATGCAGACCCCTCTGCACGGATCACAACCGTTGACGGCGACATGAATAACATCAAGATTACCGTGCCGGTCGACCATATCATCGCGGGACAGCTCCTCCTCAACTGGGATCAGTAGTAACCCGATGACGATGACCTGCACCCCAGCGCGCAACCCACCCCGAGTGCGCTGGTCTCGCTGAGCTCCGCGGAACCCGCATCTACCCGAGGACCGAAAGCGTGTTGACCAGTAGAGTGAGGGAATGTTCCGCCCACCTGCTGGTCCGATCGACAAGTTCTACGCATGGGCAATCCTCGCTCAAAAGAAACGCATCGTCGGGCCCATCCTTCGACAGGCTCTGAAGTTCCGCGGGATAGACATCCCGGCGAAGACCCTCGACCCAGGCACCGGCCTGATCCTCCGGCATGCTGGGAGCGTCGTAGTGCACGGTCTCACCCGGATCGGTAGGAACGTGATGCTGCACCAGGGCGTCACGGTCGGACGGTCAGACATCTGGCAGGAGCCCGACCCGGATTTCAAGGGATTCGTCCTGGCTGACAACGTGATCCTGGGCGCAAATGCGGTGGTGGTCGCGAAGAGCGGCACCTTGGTCGTCGCCGAGGGGTCTGTTGTCGGAGCCAATTCAGTACTGACGAAGAGCACCGGTCCCTGGGAGATCTGGTCTGGGGTGCCAGCCAGGAAGACGGGTACTAGGCCGCACTGAGGGAGTTCAACAGCAGCTTCCATCGCACGCTGATCCGGAACATGGGAACCCGCCGCCGAATGTCCCTCCATTCAGCCTCATCAAGCCTCTGGCGACTTGAGCAGTCGTCTGATCAGGAACGTGTCACAGCAGCCTGTGTCGCCATCTCCCGCCGGGAACCGGCAATGAGAGCCAAACTATACCCGAGCAGGGCCGGCCAAAATGAGTACCGTTCGGTGAACCCGTTGTTCAGGAGACCGAGGACCGGAACGAGCGAGGCCGATATCACACAAGCCGTGACCATGAACTCCGAGCGGTACTTGAGCATCACAGAGATCGGCCTAAAAACGAAAACGGTGTAGATGGCCAAGAACGTCGCCCCGCCGGACACAAGAAGGACGAGTGGCGCCAGCTCGCCGACCCAGACACCCAAGCCGGCTCCCACCAGAGGATGGGTAAGAAACGCATCCCACCCCTCGCTCAATGCCTGCACACGTGCGGTGTTGCTCGCGGTTGAGCCGGAATCAGAAGCAAATCTCGTTCCTGCAATGAGTCCCGGACCGTAGATCGTGGCGGTCGCGAATGCGAGCAGGACGAGAGGAAGAACCCATCGTAGGGCGTGAGCACGCTTCGCTGCGATACATCCGCAGAGCAATACCGCCACGAAGCCGACCAGGAGACCGGCACGTGACCCTGATTGATACAGGGCTACGCCGCAGAGAACGAGCCCAAGGACCCGCGCCAACACAGAACCAAATCGGGCCCTTCCCGGCACGAGAAGTGCGAATGGGAGTGCCAACACCAAAGTCTGAGCCAGGGCGTTCGGATGGCTCGTGAGTCCAGCGAAGCGTGACGAGCCATTCAGCTGCACCAGATCACCCACAGCGAGGATGCCGGCGCTCTGCCCAATAGAGTACGCGGCGCTGATTGCGATACCGAGCAGCCACCAACCGACAAGCCGCTGTAGACCCGGGCGTCCCAAGGATGTGTTGGCGATACACAGTACTGCAACACACAGAGTGGACAGCGTGATCCGTAGCAACATCTGCGACGGACTGATGCCTTGGATCACCTCGATCGTTCCATTGATCGGGCGTCCGAAGATTATGACGTCTCGCGCCATGAGGACCAACGCCAAGAGCGCCGGAAGTACCATCCAGGCTTTGATCAAAGCGATACGGGAGCCGGATGACAGCAGCGCCAACAGCGCGCCGAGGATGAGACAGATGTCAGCGAGGGTCACTCCGCCGATGCGGACAGCACTCCAACTCGACGTGAGCGCAGCAGCTACCGTCAAGAAGTGAACCGCTCCAGTAGGAGAATCCGCTTTAGACAGCGCACGCGCAGCTAGCTGGCCATTCGATGAAGTGCTTCTGAGCTGTCCTGTCACTTGAGCAAGGTCCTCTTCATCAATACGCCCCTTGCGATTGCATCACCGCGCGCGCAGTCCGCCACAGGATGATCAGGTCACCGACCAAAGACCAATTCTCGACGTAGTACAGGTCCAGACGCACGGAGTCTTCCCACGAGAGGTCCGAGCGACCGCTGACCTGCCAGAGGCCCGTCATGCCCGGCTTGACCAGGAACCGCCGGTGCACGTGCTGGTCGTACCGTTCGACCTCGCGGGTGAGCGGCGGACGCGGCCCGACCAGCGACATTTCCCCGATCAGCACGTTGAAGAACTGCGGGATTTCGTCCAAGCTGTACCGCCGCATGAACCCCCCGACCCGGGTCACTCGGGGGTCGTTCTTCATCTTGAACAGCACGTCGTTGCCCTCGGCCCGGTCGAGCGGGCTGAGTTCCTGCAGCCGGGCCTCGGCGTCGACGACCATCGACCGGAACTTGATCATGCGGAACGTGGCGCCATCGAGTCCGACGCGCTCCTGCCGGAAGAACACCGGCCCCGGCGACGTCAGCTTCACCAGCAGGGCCAGGACGAGCAGCACCGGCGACAGCACGATGATGAGCGCCGTCGACCCGACCAGGTCGAACGCCCGCTTCGTGTAGAGCTTCCGCCCGGAGTAGGTCGGCGTCTCCACGTGGATGAGCGGCAGGCCCTGCACCGGGCGGGTGTGGATGCGGGGGCCACCGATGTCCGTCAGGCTCGGCGCGACGACCAGGTGCTGGCGACCGGGCTCGAGGGACCAACTGAGCTCGCGGACGCGTTCTGGCGGCAGGTCGTCCGCGCTGGTGATGACGACGGTGTCGGCACCGGTTTCCGCCAGGGCCTCGGTCAGGTCGTCGAAGCCGCCGAAGCTCTGCACCGTTGAGCCGGGCAGGACGCCTCGGGTCCCTGCTGACACAGCCGCACCGACGACGCGGTAGCCGGCCTCCGGCGACCGGCCGAGCTCACGGGCCAGGTGCAGCACGCTGCTGGTCGACCCGACCAGCAGGACCTTGGCGGAGTAGTTCCCCCGCTTCCGCTCGGCGACGAGCCACTGGCGCCACATCCACCGCGACAGCAGCAGGACGAGGATGCCGACCGGGAAGGCGATGAGGATGTACCCGCGGGCCAGGTCCACGTGCAGCAGGTACGCGGCGATCGCCAGGACCCCGAAGACGCGCACGCTCGAGTCGGCGACCAGGCGGTACTCGGTGCTGCCGACGCCGATGACGCGGTGCCCCCGGGTGTCGTACAGCGCCAGGGCGCTCATCCACACGGCGATCACGACGATCGAGATCCCGGTGTAGCTGAGGCGCAGGTCGGCGGTGTTCGTCGCCAGGTTCGAGTCGAGCCCGAGCCACGCGATCTGCACGCCGAAGACGACCCAGAAGAGCGCCAACAGGTCCGTGACCAGGACGCGGCGCGAGTAGGACCTACTCCACGCCTCGGTGGAGCCCGTCGATGCTGAGACCCGTACCGCGCCCGCGGTCATGGTCGCCATCCGGTCACCACGTCGCGCCGCCGTCCGCAGACACGGAGACGGCGTCGCCGGCCCAGAGCCAGATGTGGTCCCCGGCACGGTCGAGGCCGATCGGGCCGATCGTCTCGGCGTCAGCGGCGCAGCCGACGGCCGGGGTCGCCGTCTCCGGCGTGACGCCGATCGCGGTCAGCGAGGCGATCTCGACGCCCGCGCACCCTTCGGCGCCGACACGGGCGAGCAGGTACTCGTCGTCGTTGTCCGCCACCGCGCGGATCCCGTCGACCGGGACTTCCACCCACTCGCCGGTGCCCGGACGCCACTCGACCTTCCCCTCACAGATGACGACCGAGGTCTGCTGTCCCTGGTACGCCTTCTTCGGGCTGCCGCAGGGCGACTCGACGACACCGGTGGCGAGGACGATGCCGGCCGTCGAGATGCCGGCACCGGCTGCGCCGGGGCTGCCAGCCGTCCAGGTCACGCCGTCGTCGGCACTGGTGCGGACGGTGGTGGCGCAGTCCGCACCGACGCCGGCCAGGATCGTCAGGTCCGTACTGGAGGCCCGGATCGCCATGAGCGTCGACACGTCCGGTCCGAGCGCGACCGGCACCCACGTCGCGCCGCCGTCGACGGTGTGCTCGAGGGTGGGCGCGGGTCCGCCGCACGTCGTGCCGGTGGCGCGCCACGCCTCCTGGCCGTCCACCGCGGTGAGGAAGCGACGCGTCACGCCCGCGGCGTCCGCAGAGACGGACGGGGTCGGACTGGCGCTCGAGTCCGGCGAGCTGGAGAAGGTCGGGATCGGGCCTGCCGGGTCACCGGCGTTCGGAGCGGTGCGACCGAGCGCGAGGGTCACGAGTGCGATGTCGACGACGACCAGCACGACCACCACGACGGCGACCCAGAGCAGGGTGGTTCGTGTGGTGGTCGAACCGAGGTTTCGGGTCCCCCGGCGAGTGTCCATGTCCCCCGCCCCCGTTTCAGCGCTCAGCGCGGCTCAGTGCGCCGAGCTTCTTCCCGCCGCGCTTGGGCGGCTTGACCTTCGGTGTGTTCTCGTCCGCTTCCAGGCCGTAGCCGTACCCGTAGCCGTACCGGCCGTAGCCGTAGGCGCCCGGACCGCGGACCGGCATCATCGTGATGACGAACCCGGCGATCGGTGCGCCGACGTTCTCGAGCGCCGACACAGCCGCGGCGAACTGGCCCTTGTGGGTCTTACCCGAGGCGACGGCGACGATCGCGCCCGAGGCCTTCTTCGACAGGATCGCGGCGTCCGTGACGGGCAGGAGCGGCGGGGCGTCGAACAGGACGTAGTCGAACTCCTTCTCCAGGCGTTCGATCAGTTCCTGCATGGCCCGGGACCCGAGGAGCTCCGACGGGTTCGGCGGGATCTGACCGGCCGGCAGGACGACGAGCTTGCCGCGGCCCCACGGCTGTGCAACGTCCTCGAGCTCGGCGCGGCCGATGAGCACGTCGGTCAGGCCGGCGTTCGTGTCGACGTCCATGTACTCGGCGACGCGCGGACGGCGGAGGTCGGCGTCGATGAGGATGACGCGGAACCCGGCGCTGTCGAGGGCAATCGCGAGGTTCGCGACCGTGGTGCTCTTGCCCTCGGACTGCACGGAGGACGTCATCACGAAGGTGCGCGAGCCGGTGCCCAGGTCCAGGAACTGCAGGTTCGTGCGGAGCGTGCGGAAGGACTCGGCACGGGGGCTGCGCGGGTCGACCTGCACGATGAGCGGACGCTCCGACGCCTTGCTGTCGAACGCGATGCCGCCGACCACCGGCTTGTCGCTGATCTTCTCGACGTCCTGCTCCGTGCGGACGCGGTTGTCGAGCGTCTCGCGCAGGACGGCGATGGCGACACCGAGCGCGAGTCCGACCAGCAGGCCGAGGGCCACGTTGACCGGGACGTTCGGACTGACCGGGGTGCTCGGCACGTCGGCCTGCTTGACGCGGGTGAGCTTGACTGTGCTCGTGCCCTCGGCGTCGGTCGCCTCGATGTCCTCGACAACGTTGGTGAGGCTCTGCGAGGCAGCGTTCGCGATGTCGGCTGCACGCACGGGGTCGATGTCATTCACGGCTATCGAGATGAGAGTCGTGTCGGTCGGCGCGGTCGCGGAGACCATCGTCGCGAGCTGGTCGGCGTTCATGTCGAGCTGGAGCTTCGAGATGACCGGCAGGAGCACGATCGGCGTCGATACCAAGTTCGAGTACGTCAGGACACGCTGCTGCGTGAAGGTGTTGCCCTGGGCCAGGTCACTCGCGCTGCCCGACGTCTCCGTCGACACGAACACCTGCGCGGAAGCGGAGTACACGGGCTTCTTCAACAGCGAGAAGCCCGCCGCCGCGGCCACTCCGACCAGTGCCAACACCAGGATGAGGACCCATCCCTTGCGCAACACCGTGATGTAGTCGCGTAGTTCCACGCGGCCCGCCTTCCCCGACGATCCTGCCGCGCTCCTGTGGTCCCAACACAGGCGCACCGGGGACGTCCCGGCCTACGGCATTCAAATAGTGCCACATGATCGAGCAACGCTCGGCTGTGTCGGGCGATCCGGTCGCAGCGTCCTCTACGGTGACCCCATGAGCACCGAGTCCGACGTCAAGCACGCCGAGCCCGACACGAGCCGCCAGCGCGACCTGGTCATCCTGCTCGTCGCCCTCGGGGTGGCGGTCATCCTGGCGCGCGTCGTCGGCGGCGTGAGCCGCAGCGGGAGCATCCCGTCGCCGGTCCTGCAGGTGATCGCGGCCGACCTCGCCGTCTGGCTGCCCCTGGTGGCGGGGATCGTCTGGGTGCTGCGTCGGTCACCGAACCCGGGTCGTGGCCGGATCCTGCGGCTCGAGATCGGGGACGCGATCTTCGCGATCGGCATCGTCATCCTGGTCCGGGTGTTCGACGCGTTCCTCGGGCTCGCGTTCGGCGGCAGGACCGGCCTGGAACCGGTCCCCACGCTCGGGACGCCGGACATCACGCTGCTCGTGGTGTCGGCGATCGGCCTCGTGCTGGTCAGCCCCTTCCTCGAGGAGGTCTTCTTCCGCGGACTGTTCCAGCGCCGGATGGCCGAGGAGCTGACACCGCGCACACGCTTCATGGCCGTGCTGCTGACCGCGTTCCTGTTCGCGGTGCTGCACGTCCTGCTCGGCGCCGGGACGACCCAGCTCGACGGCTTCCGGGTGTTCCTGACGACCTTCGCGCTCGGGTCCCTCACCGGCACGCTCGTCGCGATGACGAACCGGCTCGGCGGCGCGGTCCTGGCGCACGTCCTCTTCAACGCGGTGGCGGTCGTCGCGACCTGGCCGCGCTGACTCCTGCCACCGGACCTGGCGCGGCCGACCCTCCTGGTAGCCGCGCCGGCCTCGCCGCTCGGCGCCCGCTGGCTGTCGCGACTGCCAGGGCGACCACGTCCTGATCCGGCGATCCTGCCTCCCGTCCGGTCCGCCGAGCGCGACCGCGGACCCTCCGATCTCCTGTCGGACTTCCCTGAACCGCCTGTGAGCCCTACTCTTTCCCACGTTGTAACGCGGGCTGACGGGGGTGCTCGCGCGACGACTTCAGCAGATCGCTGTCGGCCACGCCGACGAACGACCGGACGACGCCGTCCACGAGGAGCACACCTTTGCGTCCCACTCTCACCTCGACTCGGAGGCGCCGACGCGTCCTCGGGTCGTCCCTCGCCGGAGCCCTGGTCGGCGCACTCGCGCTCGGCGGACTCGGCATCTCCGCCCTGCCGGCAGCCGCCGCGCCGGACGCCCGCACCGTGGTGTCGGGAGACGCCCGCTTCCAGGTCCTCTCCCCCACCCTGATCCGCACCGAGTACGCCGGTGACGCGCAGTTCATCGACCAGGGCACCTTCAACGTCATCGGCCGCGACGACTTCACCGCGACGCCGTTCACGCAGACGCGTGCGGATGGGTGGCTGACGCTGAGCACCGGGAAGATGACCGTCAAGTACCGCGAGGGGTCCGGGGACTTCACCCAGGACAACCTCCAGGTCGACCTGACGACGTCCACGGGTCAGGCCGTCACCGGCTCCCCGTGGGTGACCGCCGAGACCCCGGTCTGCACGATCGGGACGCTCTGCGAGGGCGAGGCGCTGCAGTTGCAGGGCCTGGCCTCCGCCAAGGACCACACGGGCTACACCGGGTCGGGCTTCGCCGCCGGGTTCGAGAACGTCGGCAACTCGATGACGTTCGCCACGACGGTGCAGCAGGCCGGCTCCTACGACCTGGCCATGCGCTACGCGAACAACCGCGGTGGCGACGGCCAGCTCGAGACCCGCACGCTGAGCATCGTCGTCGACGGTGGGACGCCGGTCACGCTGCGCCTGCCGGCCGGCGAGAGCTGGGACGAGTGGAAGCAGACCACGGCGGCCCTCGACCTGACCGCCGGCAAGCACACCATCCGGATCGAGCGCAGCGCGTCCGACTCCGGCCGCGTGAACGTCGACAGCCTGGCAGTCGTGCCCTCCGGCGCGGCCTACCCGACGCCGACCCCCGCGACCGCCGGTCAGGACTGCGCCTTCGGTGCGGTCTGTGAAGCCGAGGACGCCGGCAAGGCGGGCAACGCACAGGTCGCCGCCGACCACAACGGGTTCTCCGGCGACGGCTTCGCGTCCGGACTCTGGGGCGGCGCGGACTCGGCGCTGACCACGCACGTGACGGGTGTCCCGACGGCGGGCGACTACGCCCTGCAGGTCCGGTACGCGAACGGCACGGCGAACTCCCCGGAGCTCACCGTCGCCCCGGGCGGCCAGGAGGCCACCACCGGTGCCCTCGCACCCACGAGCGGTTGGGACTACTGGAACACCGTCACGATCCCGGTGCACCTGGCAGCGGGCGCGAACGACGTCACGCTCGGCTGCCCGACCGTGGACAACAACTGCAACGTGAACATCGACACCATCGCGGTCGTCGACCAGTCCTCGCCGCTGCTCGCCGCGCACGCCCCGCTCGGCGGGTACCGACGCGACCTCGACACGGCGAACGGCTCCGTGAAGACCAACCCCGGCCTGCTCTACCAGGACGGCTGGTCGCTCCTCGACGACACCGCCTCGGCGCTGTACGACACCGCCACCGAGCAGACCACGCCCCGCGGTGACCACGGCGGCGAGGGCTACCAGGACGGCTACGTGTTCGGGTACGGCACCGAGTACACGACGGCGCTGAAGGACCTCGCGACCCTGACCGGGCCGTCGAAGCTCCTGCCGCGCTGGGCCTACGGCGTCTGGTACTCCGAGTACTACGACCGCTCGCAGGAGGACTACCTCGCCATCGCGAAGCGCTTCAAGGACGAGGGTGTGCCCGTCGACGTCATGGCGATCGACACGGACTACAAGCTGGGCAGCACCACGAACCAGGGCGACAGCAAGTGGAACGGCTGGTCGGTCGACCCGGCCCGCATCCCGGACATGACCGCGCTGCTCGCCGACTGGCACGAGCAGGGCATCCACAACACGCTCAACATCCACCCGTCGATCTCGGGCAACGACCCGGAGTTCGCGAAGGCGCAGGCCACCGCGAAGGGCAAGCTCACCAAGGGCGACGGCGACCGCTACCTGTTCGACTGGTCCGACCCCGACCAGCTCAAGGCCTACTTCGAGCTCCACGACACCCTGCAGCCCGAGGGCGTCGACATGTGGTGGCTCGACTGGTGCTGCAGCGAGAACTCGAAGTACTCGGCGAACGGCGTCACGCCGGACGCGTTCATCAACCAGCAGTACGCGGAGTACACCGACGAGCAGCTCAAGGGCCGCGGTCTCGCGTTCTCCCGCGCGTACGGGTCGCTGACCGCGGGCGGCTACGGCAACCCGCAGGCCGTCCCGACCGGACCGTGGGCGGACAAGCGCACGACGCTCCACTTCACTGGGGACACCACGTCCACGTGGCAGGAGCTCGCCGCGCAGGTCGGCTACACGCCCGGTGAGTCGGCAGCGACCGGCCTGTCGGCGATCAGCCACGACATCGGCGGACACAACGGTGGCCAGTACGGCATCGAGGGTGCCGAGCCCGGCACGACGCAGCTCCCGCCGGACCTCTACGCCCGCTGGGTGCAGTTCGGTGCCTTCCAGCCGATCGACCGCCTGCACAGCAACCACAGCGACCGGCTGCCGTGGCAGTACCCGGCCGAGGCGAACGCGTCGGCGAAGCAGTTCCTCAACCTCCGCGAGGACCTGCTCCCCCTGACGTACACCCTCGCCGCCGACGCCTCGCGCACCGGCACCCCGATGCTGCAGCCGCTCTACCTGCAGTACCCGGAGGCGCAGGAGTCCTACGCGCAGGCCGGCAAGGAGTACCTGTACGGCAAGGACGTCCTCGTCGCACCGGTCACCTCGGGTGGCTCGACCGCGACCACCTCGGTGTGGTTCCCGGCCGGCGACACCTGGACCGACTGGTTCACCGGCAAGACCTACGAGGGCGGCACCACCGCCGACGTCACGACGGACCTGACCACCATGCCGGTGTTCGTCCGCAGCGGCGGCATCGTGCCCACCCGCTCGCACCACGTCGCGAACGACGCCGCACCGCTCGACGCGGTCACGGTGACGGTCGCGACCGGCGCGGACGGCTCGTTCGCCCTGCACGAGGACTCCGGCGAGGGCCAGCCCACCGCCGCAGCCGACACCTCGGCCCGTGCGGCCGGGAACTCGGCCTCGACCGCGATGCGGTTCACGCAGCAGGCGACCGGCGGCACGCTCGACATCTCCCCCGCCGACGGCTCGTTCGACGGTCAGGTGCAGGACCGCTCCTGGACGGCGACGTTCACGAACGCCGAGCGTCCGCAGTCGGTCACGATCGACGGAGCCCCCGTCGCCGCGTCCGAGTGGACGTACGACGCCGACAGCCGCACCCTCACGGTGCCGGTCGCCGAGCGCTCGGTGACGGACCGGACCGTCGTGCGGTACTCGACGCTCGCGGCCGCTGTGCCGAGCCTCCAGGTCGAGGACCAGCGCGTCACCGCCGGTGACACGCAGACCGTCACCGGCACCGGGTTCCCGGCGGACGCGACGGTCACGCTGGCGACGACGCCCGACCTGGGCGACGACGTCACCGTCCGCACGGCCGCCGACGGGTCCTTCACGGCCGAGCTGGCCGTGCCGGCGACGGCAGCGGCCGGCCGCGTCGCGGTGACCGCCTCGGTGGGCGGGGTGGTCCTCGCCCGGGCCGCGTTCACCGTGGTGGCCGCTCCCCCGACGGCGTCGCCGTCGCCGACGCCCGCTCCGGGTGACGGTCCTGGTGCCGGCGGCCCGGGGACCGGTGGCCCCGGTGCCGGTGGTTCCGGTGCTGACGGCTCCGGTGCTGGTGGTTCCGGTGCGCAGCCCGTCGGCGACCAGCCGGGAGGCTCCGGTGCGGACCGCGACGGTGCCCTCGCCTGGACCGGTGCGGACGTCGTGCCGATCGGCATCCTCGCCGTGGTGCTCCTCGCCGCGGGCGGGCTGCTCCTCACGCAGCGGATGCGGCGCCGCCGCGCGGAGTGAGCCGGACGGGCTGAGCGCGCGACGCTGAGCCCGAGGTCGGACGACGGCGGGGTACCCGGGAACGGGTGCCCCGCCGTCGTCGTCGTCCTGGCCCCTCTTCGGGACGCCACACCGGCGCGGCCCAGCCCGAACCAGTAGCCTGCCCTGAGCATGTCTCGCCCCACCAGCGTCATCGACAACCCCCTCGTCCGGCAGGCTCCGATCAGCGGCCTGCTGGCCCTCGGCGCGCTGTGCACCGTGGCGCTGCCGTCGCTCTCGGTCACCCACGTGGAGCTCTTCCTCGCGAGCCTGGTCGCGACCGCGATCGCGACACTGCTCGCCGCGGTCGCCGTGTACCTGCCGAAGGTGGCGCCGCTCGTCCCGATCCTGCTCGCCGTCGACTTCGTGTCCATCGCCCTGTTCCGGACCGGCACGGGTGCCGGGGCGTCGGTCTTCACGTCCCTCGTGGTCCTGCCCGTGGTGTGGTGGGCGTCCCTCGAAGGTCGACGCACGATCGTGTACTCGGTCCTCGGCGTGACGTTCGTCATCCTCGCCCCGTTCGTGCTCCTGCCCGGCGACGTGCCGCGTCCCAGCGAACTGGTCCGGCTCGCGATCACCGTCATCGTGTTCGGCACCGTCGCCGTCATCGTGCACGAGCTGTCCTCCCGCGCCCGCCGGTCCGTCCTCACCGCCCAGGCCCGCGAGGGCAGGGTCCGCGCCGAGATCAGCCGCGCCGCCGCCGTCCAGCGGTCCCTCCTGCCGACGTCGAGCGACCACATGGGCCAGGCGGTCACCGTCGCCGGGGCCTGCCTGCCCGCGAAGAGCGTCGGCGGCGACTTCTACGACTGGTACCGCACCCGGGACGGCATCGCCGTCAGCTTGGGTGACGTCATGGGCAAGGGCGTCGGGGCCGGTTTGATCGCCGCCGCCGTCCGCGCCACCATCCGCAGCGCCCGCACGGTCGACGACACCTCCGAGGCACTCCGTCGCGCCTCCGACGGTCTCGCCGCCGAGGGTTCCGGCACCGACGTCACCTTCACCACGCTGTTCCACGCCCGCATCGACGACGACGGCAGCCTGCAGTGGGCGGACGCCGGACACGGCCTGAGCTTCATCCTCCGCGTCGACGGAGGCGTGGAGCGCCTGCGCTCGGTCGACCTGCCGCTCGGGATGGGCCTCCGCGACGAGTGGGCGACCACCACCGGCATCCTCGAGCCGGGCGACCTGCTCATCTCCTTCAGCGACGGCGTCCTCGACCTGTTCGGCGGACGTGACGACGCCGTCGACTCGGTCGCCGAGCTGGCCGGTCAGGACCGTGAGCCCGCGGCGATCGTCGCGGCCCTGACCGAACGCGCGGGCCGGGTGCCGCACGACGACGACGTGACCGTCATCGCCATCCGCCGCGAGGCCGTCGTGTCCTCGCCGACCGAGGTGGCGGCGGCGCCGCTGACGCGCTCCGCCTGACCGCGGCGGCTGCTGCTGCTCGCTTCGCGCTCAGCGACACCGTTCGCGGCCGTGCACGCGAGCACTGTCGCCCAGCGCGAACCGTGCCGGACGGGAGGGCCGGCGCGGCCCCGCCACGTGCCTCCCGGCCGGACCGCCACGCGACCGACCGCGGCGGCCGACCGCTCGCGCTCAGCGACACCGCTCGTAGCCGCGTCCGCGAGCACTGTCGCTCAGCGCGAACCGTCCCGGGCGGGCGGCGAACCGTGCCGGGCGGGCGGCCCCGGCGCGCGCGACTACGCGGACCAGTCGGGCCGGACGAAGCCGCTCTCGTAGGCGAACACGACGGCCTGCACGCGGCTCGTCGCGCCGACCTTGGCGAGGACGCTGCTGATGTGGGTCTTCACGGTGGCCTCGCTGATCCAGAGGTCCTTCGCGATCTGCGCGTTGCTCGCACCGCGGACCAGGGCGCCGAGGACCTCCCGTTCCCGGGCGCTCAGCGCGGCGAGGGCCGAGGCGTGTTCGGCCGGCGGGGTCGGTGCTGCCGGGCCTCCTGCGACGGGCGCGGCGACCAGACGGTTCTCGAGCAGCGTGCGGGTCATCGAGGGTGCGATGAGGGTGTCCCCGGTGTGGGCGGCCCGGACCCCGGCGGCGATGAGGTCGGGGCCGGCGTCCTTGAGCAGGAACCCGAGCGCCCCGGCACGGACGGCGTCGAGCAGGTACTCCTCGTCGTCGAACGTGGTGAGGATGACGACCGCGCCTGCGGTGCCCTCGGACACGATCGTGCGGGTGGCCGCGATGCCGTCGAGCACCGGCATCCGCACGTCCATGAGCACGACGTCGGGGCGGAGTTCGGCGCAGACGGTGACCGCCTCGGCGCCGTTCGGTGCCTGGCCGACCACGGTCAGGTCCGCCTCGGCGTCGACCATCATGCCGAGTCCGGTCCGCACGACCGCCTGGTCGTCGACGATCACCACGCGGATCACGGCGCCACCACCCGGCGGTCGACGGGAGCGGCAGCGGCACGGGGCCCGTCCCCGGCCCCGGCGGTCGCTGCCTGTGTCCGGACCGGCGCCGGTGCCAGCGACGGCCCGGTCGTGTGCGCGCCCCCGGTCGGAGCTGCGGCCGATCCGGGGACCTCGCGCGGGGCCTCCAGGACGACCCGCCAGCCGCCGCCGTCGACCGGACCGGCGTCGAGCACCCCGCCGATCGACGCGGCGCGTTCGCGCATGCCGCGGATCCCCGCCCCGCCGGCGGCGAGCGCCGGCACCCGTGGGCCGCCCTCGGTCCCGCCGTCGTCGAGGACCTCGAGGTGGATGCGGTCCTCCGAGACGGCGAGCGTCACCCGCACGGAGGAGCCGTCGGAGTGCACGAGCGTGTTCGTCAGTGCCTCCTGGCAGACCCGGAGCACGGCGAAGTCCTGCATGACGCCGAGCCGCGCCCCCACGCGGAGGTCGACCTCGACCTCGACGCCGGTCGCCCGGACCCGTTCGACGGCGTCCTCGACCGCGGCCCGCAGCGACACCGGAGCGTCGGTCGTGCCCCCGTCCCCACCGGCACGGAGGACCCGCACCACCTTCCGCATCTCGGACAGCGCCTGCTGCCCCGTGCCCGCGACCCACGAGGCGTACTCGGCGAACTCGGTCTGGTCGGCGACCCCGACACGCACGAGGGCCTGGGACCGGACGACGATGGCGGCCATGTGGTGCGCGACGACGTCGTGCACCTCGCGGGCGACGGCGGTTCGTTCCTCCGAGGCGATGCGGGCCTGGTCGGCCTCCCGCAGGCGCACGAGCTCCTCGTTGCGGCGCTGCAGGACGAGTTCGGAGCGCCGTCGTCGTGCGGTCGCGCGGCCGAGGAACGCGCAGGCGACGAGCAGGATCCCCATCAGGACGATCGTCGACCAGTCGGCGTTGCTCGACCAGACCTGCCAGCCGCGGAGCGCGGTGAGCCAGTCGTGCACGGGGACGGAGACGAGCGGCAGGAACATCGCGAGCACGGTCGGGACGGCTGCGACGGACAGCACCGCGAGCACCCGGCGGCCGGCAGCACATGCCAGGTAGACCGCTATGACGAGCGGGATGAGCCGGACCTGCAGGACGTCGAAGGTCCACGAGGGCCATGCGACGACGACCCCGACCACCACGAGCAGCGGGTACGGCAGTCGCTGCCCCACCACGAAGCACACGGCGACGAGCAACGCGGTCAGGCGGTAGTCGTCGAGCCGGGTCGGGTACCACCCGGCTCGGTGCAGCCCCTCCATCGCGATCAGGGCGGCTCCGAGGAACACCACCCCCGCGAGCGCGGACCGCACCCACGGCGGGATCGGCAGAGGACGCATGGCGAGAGGCTAGCCGCCGGAGTCGACGTCGCGCCTCCTCCGAAGGTCGGAGTCGCCGGTCGCGACGATCAGTCGGACGGCCGGGAGGGCCAGCCGGTCCGCCGATGCGGCCGACGCCCGCCTCGTCCCAGGCTGGACATGCCGCACACCGCGGCCCACCGGACGGGAGCACGTGATGCAGAAGAAGACCGCAGCCACACTGACGACCCTGGCCCTCGTCGTCGCGATCGCAGCCACCGGCGCTGCCGCCGCGACCGTCACGGGACCGGAGGCATCGGGTGCGACCGACGGGACCACGAGGACGGGCGGCATCTCGACGGTCGTGCAGACCACGGCCCCCACGACCGACGACGACGGGTGGCAGGGGCAGCTGCCGGACGCCGACCGGTTCCGTGCGCTCTCCGACGCCGAGCAGCGGGCCGTGTTCACCCGCGTGGACCGTCTCATCGGGGACCTCCGCGGGACGGACGACGGCGCGGGGCTGGTCGCGCAGCTCGACGGGTACCGCGCCGAGATCGAGCGCGCTCGCGGGTGACCGAAGCCGGACGGGAGGCGCGGGGCGGGTCGGCCCCGCACCTCCCGTCCCCGCACCGGCGGCAGGCGCGGCCCCGGCGCACGCCGGTGACCGGATGCCGGACGGGAGGCGCGGAGCGGGTCGGCCCCGCGCCTCCCGTCCCCTCACCGGCGGCAGGTGCGGCCCCGGCGTCCGAGGACGATCGCGCTGCCCAGGGCGAGCAGCAGCAGTGCGGCGCCGAGTGCGATCGGGAGGCCCGCCACACCCGTGAAGGCGAGGTCGCCCCGACGCGCAGTGCCCGCGGTCTCTGCGCGGTCCGGGACCGATGCCGACGATTGCTCCGCCGGTCGGCCGCTCCCACCAGCCGAGCCGCCCGGCGAGCCCGTGCCGGTGCCGGTGCCGGTGCCGGTGCCGGTGCCGGTGCCGGTGCCGCCCGGTGTGCTCGGCCCGCCGTCACCGGGGCCGCCGTCACCCGGCCCGCCGTCACCGGGCCCGCCGTCACCGGGGCCGCCGTCGCCCGGCCCGCCGTCGCCGGGTCCGCCCGTGTCCTCCGCCGGCAGCACACCCGCGTCGACGGAGGTGGTGCGGTCCACCCCGTCGAGAGCACCCTCCGGGGTGGTCACCCGGCGGAGCGTGACGGTCTCGGTGGAGCCGTCCTCACCTGCGTCCGAGTCGACGGCATCGTCGTCGCCGACGTGCTGCCGCGTGAAGCTGCGGTCGTCCGGGGCGTCGAAGGTGACGACGTAGGCGCCGGGTCTGAGGCCGTCGAACCGGTACCCGCCGTCCCCGTCGCTCGTCGTCCGCCGCTCCACGGCCTCCCCGGAGTCGTCCGTCCCCGTGAGTCGCACGTCGACGGCCTCGACGCCCGGCTCGTCCGCGCCCTGGAGACCGTCACCGTCCCGGTCGGACCAGACCCGGTCGCCGATCGCCCCGGCGACCACCCGGATCGTGGCGCGGTTGGACTGCACGGGGAGGCGGATGCCCGCCACGCTCAGGCCGAACCGGTTCGCGTACGTGTCGCCGTCCTGCTCACCCTCGGTCGCGAGCGCCAACCGGTGCGTGACCGAGGCGCCGACGGCGACCTGGGCCGTGCGGGTGATCCGGATCGCCGTCACGTCCCGGAGTGACGCGGGGCACCCGTCTGCGCCGAACTCCTGTTCCGAGCACCACGTGGTGGAGCCACCGGGCTGGTTCGACGGGTCCGTGCCCACGAGCGAGACGTCGCCGGGTGCTGCCGCCGTGTAGCGCACCTGCTCCCCGGCCCCGGTGTCGATCGCCACGGGCTCGGCGAGCGCCGTCCGGCCGTGGAAGGACCCGTCGTGTGCAGCGGTCCGATCCGGCAGGACGTCGATGAGGTCGGAGCCGTGGAACGGGTCGGGGTCGGTGTTCGTGTAGACGAGGTCCCACTCCAGCCGGTCGCCGGCGACCACGACCGGTTCGACGGCGTGCTCCTCCACACCGACCCCGCCCGTGGTGGTGACCTGCACCGCGCGCTGCGCACGGCGGTACTCGGCGGGCGACGCATCGGTGGGGGACGCGACCTCGGCCACGTTGTCGATCGGACCGGCGGGCGCCGCGGTCGAGATCGTGGCCCGGTAGGTGATCGGCGGGATGGACGAGTTCGGTCGGACGTCGTGCATCGTCCAGGTGAGCCGCTGGTGCCGCCGCCCCTGCGCGTCCTGCACGGTGTCGACCGCCGGGGTGGTCGACGCGCTGCCGGGGACGTAGGTGGTGTCCACCGGCAGGGTGTCGCGGACGGTGACCGTCGCCGGACGCCCCTTCGTGTTCCCGTTGGTCAGCGTCGGGTAGAGGGCGTACTCGAGCGTGTCCCCGGCGACGGCGGAGGTGGTCCGGTCCGGGGTGTCGGCAGCGTCGTGTCCGGGGTCGACGGTCTTCTTCGCGATCCGGGCGAGGTTCTCGGTGATGACGACGCTGTCCGTCAGGCCGCCGACGCCGAGCGACGGATCGGCGCTGTCGTGGATCCACCCGGGGTGCTGCGTGCCCGAGGAGAGGTGCCCGAAGTCGAGGGCTCGGGTCCCGTCCGGGGCGTCGAGGACGGTGACCCACGAGTACAGCGCCGCGTGGCGCCCACCGGCCAGGTCACCGACGGCGCGGACGGCACCGACCGCGGCGATGCCGCCCGGCACGTCCTCCGGAGCGTCGTACCACGGTCCGTCCTCGTCGTCGCACGTGCGTCGCTGCCCCTCTGCGGCCGACGTCATGTCGTACGCGGCGTACTGCACGTGCGCGTCCGACAACCCAGTCGCCTCCGCGGCCCGTGACGGGCTCCCCACCCGGGTGAGGCGTTGGGTGGCACGGTCGAACGTGTCGCAGAGGACCGCGTCCTGGTACGCCGAGAGCCCGCCGTTGCTCATGGTGACCTCGCTCCGGAGCCGGACCCCCGCGGTCGCCCAGGGATCGCCCTGGCGCGCGGACCCAGGGCGGACCTCGTGGGCGTCGCCGACCACCCGGTACAGCCGCTTCCCGCCGCTGCCCGGGTCGAACTCCACGAGGTTGCGCTCGGACACGTTGTCCGCCGTCGGCTCGGTCCCGCCCGGGAAGTTCGGGGCGCCGCTGGCCGACGTGGTCTGCAGCGGGGTGAAGGTGTTGCGGGACAACACGTTCGTCCCGCCCGTCGGCTCGGGCAACCAGAAGCTGATGTACCCGGCGACGACGAGGCCGACCTTGCCACCGGCGATCGGGCCGCCGTACTGGTTCTCCGTCGGCATCCGTGTGGGGTCGGTCACCGTCCCCGTGATCGTGACGTCGACGTCCTCCCCCGGGCCGCTCTGCGTGCAGCTGATCGTGCCCGAGTCCGCGACGGCCCGGGCACCACCGCCCTTCCCGGCCGGGAGTCCGCCGAACCCGAGCAGGGCGCGCGAGTTGGGGCCGCATACGGGCTCGTCCCCGTTCCACAGCCGAGCGCCGGACGGCAGGTCGCCGAGGATCTGGGAGACGTCGTCGGTGAAGGTCATCGGACCACCGGCCGCCTCGAAGCCGAGCAGACCCTGGCCCGGGACGACCGGCTGCCAGTCGACCGCGATCGGGTAGACGAGCTGGATCCCCCGCTGTCCGTCGGGACCGGTGACGTCCGTCCGGAGCGAGGACGCCTGGATGTCCTTCGCCAGGTTGTACCGCGCTGCGGCGGACACGGTCGTGGTGGGCGAGGTCGCAGTGACGGTCCCGTTGTCGGCGTCGTCCGCGGTGCCGGTCGCACTGACCGTGATCTCGTCACCGTGCCGGAGCTCCGCGGAGACGTCGAGCACCGCCGGCACCGCGACCGCCCGGCCTTCGGGGACCGTGTCGAGGTCACAGACCAGCTCCTGGCCGTGGATCCGTGATCCGCTCCCGGTGCACCGCGAGGGCACGGCGGCCCAACTGGTACCGGCCGGCGCAGTGAGGGTGAAGCGCTCGTGCGGACTGGCTCCGCCGGTGGAGTTCATCGTGACGCGGTACGTGATCGCGTCGAGGGTGCGGACGATGCCGTTCGCGGCGCCGCTGTCGCCGCCCGGCTGGTCATCGGGCGTGAACGGACCGTTGCCGTCCTTCGCGACCTCGATCGCGAGCCCGACTTCGGCGTCGGTCGACGTGGCCGGACCGGTCGACGTGGCCGGACCGGTCGACGTGGCCGGTGCCGGCGCAGTGGACGCGGCCGGAGACGGCCCGGTCGTCGGGGACGGGGTCGGCGCGGTGGACGCGGCTGGCGCTGACGCGGACGGTCGCCCCGCGACCGCCCAGGTCGGTGTCGCCACGGTCAGCACGAGGCTCGCGGCGGTCACCACCGTGACCGCGATGCGGGAGGGGATGCGTGGTCGCAAGGGGACTCCAGTTCAGGACGGGCACCGTCAGGTACCCGAGGCGGTATCCGTACGTCACACATCAAACACGAGCGGCGTCCCAGCGCCTCTTTCTCGACATTCCGTATTCCACCCGCATGCGATCAGGCACGATCCGGTCACGATCCGCGACGACGAGCCCGACCCGGGCGACACTGACGCCATGACACGGGGGAAGACCGGGGTTTCGATCGGCGTCGTGCTCGCGCTCGGCGGTGGACTGGGTGGCTGCGCGGCGATCTCGGTCGGGCAGTGCGTCGAGTGGGCGCCGCTCTCCCCGGCCGAGCAGGAGCAGGAGGCGAGCCTCGTCGTGGACGCCGACCTGCGGCCGACCGACCGCACTGTCGAGGCGCTCGGGCGCTACCGCGTCCGTGAGGCGGACATCACCAGCGTCCGCAAGGGCCACGCGCCCGGCGACCGCATCGACGTCATCGCGACCTCGGACCAGTGCACGAGCAGCGGGGAGCCGGTGGAGTACCTCGACGGCGATCCGCTCGCCGAGCCGGGTTCCTACCGGCTGTACCTGACGAAGGAGCAGGCCGGGGGCGCGTGGCGACTCGTCGTACCCGGCGCCGCCCAGCGTCTGGACGACTGACCGGCGCGAGCAGGCGCGTCAGACCTCGACGTCGCTCCCCATCGTCACCGTGCGCCGGAGCGGCAGCCCGAACCGTGCAGCCGGGTCGGCGGCGTTGTGGGCCATCGCGACGAACAGCTTCCGCCGCCACGACACCATCCCGCCCTTGCCCGAGCCGGTCCGGAGCGCACCACGGGAGATGAAGTACGACGCGGCCGACATGTCCTCCTGCGCCAGGTCGAGCACGCCGGCGGCACATGCGGCACGCATCGCCGCGGGCAGGTCCTGGTCGTCGGAGAACCCGAAGGTGATCGTGATGTGGTCGATGCCGTCCTCGTCGTGGCCGAGCTCGTCGCGCCTGAACGCATCGGACAGCGCCACGTGCGGCACGTTCGCGGTGAGCACGGACACGATGACGACCCGCTGGTGCACGACCCCGTTGTGCTCGACGTTCGCCCGGAGCGCGAGCGGCGTCGTCTCCTTGTTCGGGTGCGGGAACACGGCGACGCCCGGGACCCGCGGGATGTGGTCGGCGTTGACCGTCTCGATGAACTCCGAGAGGGACCCCTCGCGCTTCCGCCGCTCCTGCTGCACGAGCTGGCGGCCGCGGTGCCAGGTGGTCATCAGCGTGACGACGGCGAGCGCGATGAGCAGCGGCACCCACCCGCCGTGCACGACCTTGGACAGGTTGCCGGCCAGGAAGGTGAGCTCGAGGCCGCCGAACACCACGGCGACGAGCACGAGCTTCCACGTCGCCCAGCGCCACAGCGGCTTCACCACGACGAGCAGCAGGAGCGTGTCGACCACGAGCGCCCCGGTGACGGACACCCCGTACGCGGTGGCCAGCGCCGCCGAGGACCGGAACGCGAGCATGATCGCCATCACGCCGATGAAGAGCAGCAGGTTGACGGCCGGCAGGTAGACCTGGCCGCCCTCGCGCTTGGACGTCTGGCGGATGGTCAGCGGCGGCAGGAGCCCGAGCTGCACGGCCTGCCGGGTGAGCGAGAACGCGCCGGAGATGACAGCCTGGCTCGCGATCACGGTGGCCGCGGTGGCCAGGATCACGACGGGTATCTGCGCCCAGCTCGGGAACAGCAGGAAGAACGGGTCCTCCGTGGCCGTCGGGTCCTCGAGCACCAGCGCTGCCTGGCCGAGGTAGTTGCAGACGAGCGCGGGGAACACCACGAAGAACCAGGCGCGGAGGATCGGCATGCGTCCGAAGTGGCCCATGTCGGCGTACAGCGCCTCGGCCCCGGTGATCGCGAGGACGACCGCACCCATCGCGATGAAGGTGATGAACGGGTGCGCGAACAGGAACGCGATCGCCCAGGTCGGGGACAGCCCCTGCAGGACGCCGGGGTGCTCGACGATGTGCGGGATGCCGGCGACGGCGATGACGACGAACCAGAGCAGCATCACGGGTCCGAACGAGGCACCGACCTTCGCGGTGCCGAACCGCTGGACGACGAACAGCCCGACGAGGATGACGGCCGCGATCGGCACGACGAGGTGCTCGACCGACGGAGCCGCGGTGCCCAGGCCTTCCACTGCTGACAGCACGGAGACGGCCGGTGTGATCACGGAGTCGCCGTAGAACAGGGACACCCCGACGATCCCGATGACCAGGAACACGGTGGTCCCGCGCGGGCGGTGCGCGTGCAGACGTCGGGCGAGTGCGGCGAGCGCCATCACCCCGCCCTCGCCGTGGTTGTCGACCCGCATGAGCACGAGCACGTACTTGATCGACACGACGATCGTGATCGACCAGACGAGCAGCGAGATGACGCCGTAGACGTCCTCGGGGACCGGCCGGACGATCCCGCCGTCGACCGAGAACACCGTGCGCATCGAGTAGAGGACGCTCGTGCCGATGTCCCCGAAGACCACACCGAGCGCGGCGAGGGCCAGAGCTGCCTTGCCACGGTGCCCACGGGCCTCCCGGCCGGCGGGCTGCTGGCTGGCCGTCGCGGGGTGCGTGGCGTCGTCGCCGGGACCGGCGTCTCCGGGCTGGGCGTCACGCGCAGCCGACGGCTGTTCGGACGACTGCGACGACGCGCGGGTCTCGGTCACGGCGGGGGCTCCAGTTCGCGGCCGTGCGGGCGACGGCCGCGCCCATCATGCACCCGCGGAGTGACAGCGGAGCACCAGGCAGCCCCGCCGCGGCGCCCGACGGCGCTCCGTGTCCTACTCGGGCACCGTGACGATGCGGTTCTGGTACGCCCAGACCACGGCCTGCAGCCGCGACCGGACCCCGAGCTTGGGCAGCATGCGCGCCAGGTGGGACTTGACGGTGGAGACCTCGACGACGAGCTCCGCGGCGATCTCCTCGTTCGACATCCCCTGCGCCAGGAGCAGCAGCACGTCCCGCTCCCGGGCGGTCAGCACCCCGTCGACCCGGTCGCCCGTCACCGGCTGCAGGCTCCGGCGCGAGGTGAACTCACGGAGCACACGCCGGGTCAGGGCCTGGTCGAGGGTGCCGTTGCCTGCGGCGACCTGACGGACGGCGCCGATGATCGTGTCCGGTTCGGCGTCCTTGAGCAGGAAGCCGGAGGCCCCGGCCTCGAGGGCACCGAACACCAGGTCGTCCATGTCGAAGGTCGTGAGCATGAGGGCGGGCACCGCGGGGTCGGCGTCCGGCCGGCAGAGTTCACGGGCGACCTCGATGCCGTTCCGGACCGGCATCCGGATGTCGAGGACCGCGACGTCGGGCCGCGTGCTGCGGGCGAGCGCGAGTGCTTCGCCGCCGTCGGCGGCGACCCCGACGACCTCGATGTCCGACTCGGCGTCGAGGAGCGCCGAGACGCCGGCCCGGACGAGCGGCTGGTCGTCGGCGACGAGCACGCGGATCACCGCGCCACCTCCGGGTCGGCGGCCGTCGTGTCGGACTCGGGCCGGGCCTCCCGGCCGAGCGTCAGTGCGACCAGCCACCCGCCGTCGTCCGTCGGACCGACCTGGAGGCCCGCCCCCACCAGTTCCGCCCGCTCGCGCATGCCGCGGAGTCCGTTGCCACCGGCGGGCGTGCTGCCCTGCGCCGGCACGGCGGCCGGCCCGTTCTCGATGCGCACGAGGAGGTGGTCGCTGGCGCGGTCGTCGATCGTGACGGTGCACGGCGCTCCCGGAGCGTGCAGGGCGGCGTTGGCGAGGGCCTCCTGGACGGTGCGGTACGCGGCGAGCTGCGCGAGCGGGCCGACCCCGTCGCCGAGCGGACGGCCACCACCCGCGCGGTCGGCGGCCAGGACGTCCAGCCGGACGTCGCTGCGGAACCGGGCCCGTTCGACCAGGTCGACGACCCCGGCGACGGTCTCGACGGCCCGTTCGGCGGGGCTGTCGTCGCGGAGCAGGCCGACCAGGCGGCGGAGGTCCTCGAGGACGGCGGTGCTCTGCTCCCGGACCTGGCGGACGCCCTCGTGGGCACGCTCGGGGTCGGAGTCGATCTGGCGGTCGATGACGGCGGACATGAGGGCGATCCCGGAGAGGTGGTGGGCGGCGATGTCGTGGAGCTCCCGGGCCATGGCGGCACGCTCGCGGGAGACGGCTGCGTCGATCAGGGCGTCCTGCTCCCGGTCGACCGCGGTGGCCTCGGCGGTGCGGGCGACGCGGACCTCGCGGCGGGACAGCACCACCAGGGTGACGAGCAGCGGCAGGCCGACGGCGCCGACCGCCTGCAGGACGCCCTGGCCGATCGAGGTCGTCAGGCCTTGGGTGAAGTCGGCACGGAAGCCGCCCGCGAGCACGGCCCAGATCGCCGCTCCCGCGACGACGACCAGGACGGCCGCTGCGGTGAGTGCGGGCCACAGCCGTGCGAGCGGGACGCGGAGTGCGGCGAGGACGACGGCCACCGCGACGGCGAACGGCGTGAGCCCGAAGAGTTCGAACGCCTGCGGGGCGAGGACGGCGACGAGCACCGGGATCCCCGCCACGACGACGAGCGTGGCGCGCGGTGCCCGGCGGGCGGCGAGCAGGGCGGCCGCCTGGGCGAGGAGCCCGAGGGTCAGGACCGTCCACGGCGCACTGCCGACGGCCGGGTAGCTGACGGTCTCGCCGATCGTGTCCGGGTCGGCGGCGTCGAGCGGCGGCAGGGCGAGCAGCAGACCGAGGGCGACCACGGCGGTGCCGAGCGCGACGAGCACGTCGGTGCGGCGCTCGCGGGCGGTGGCGGGACGCCGGGCGGGCGCAGCGCCCCCGGCCTCGGCCTGGGGGCGCTGCGCGAGCGGCTCAGCGGGTGCCATGCTGCGATCCTACGAGGGGCTTCGCCGCCGGGATCGGGGCGTCGATCGGCAGCGCCCGACGGGCCGGGTCGTACCCGAGGTGCCCGCGGGTGGCGATGAGCAGCACCACGGCGGTGATCGTCGACAGGATCGTCAGGCCGATCATCAGCGTGCCGGCGGTCATGCTCGGGTACATCGTGGGGAAGAACGTCGAGATCGTGTTGTTCACGCCGACGTGGAGCAGCAGTGCGAGCGGCAGGCTCTCGCCCGTCTTGTTGAAGACCTGCACCATCAGGACGTTGAACGTGATCGTGAACAGGGCGAACACGACGGGCTCGCTCCAGTGCGCGTTCGGCCACCCGCCCCAGTCGCTGAGGTACAGCGGCATGTGCCACAGCGCCCACACCGGGCCGAGGATCGCGGCGGCACCGAGGCCACCGAAGCGGTGCTGCAGGCGGGGCAGGGCGAAGTCGCGCCAGCCCGGCTCCTCGCTCAGACCGGTGGAGAACAGCTGGATGACCAGGCCCGGCACCACGGCGGCGAACACGAGGGCGGTCGGTGCGTGCACGTCCCCGCCGGCGAACGGCAGCGCCGACACGATGATCAGGGCCGGCACGACGACGAGCGCCAGGGCGTACCAGTACCAGGCGACCCGCCAGCGGAACAGGCGTCCGACCCAGCGGCGGAGGCCCGGGCGACCGTCGGCGACCGCGGTCACGATGAACGCGCCGCCCAGCGGGCCGAGCAGTGCGCCGGGCAGCACCCCGGTGAACTGCGCGCTGCCGAGGACCTCGGCGAAGTGGATGTCCCAGACGCCCATGCCGTGCGGCGACAGGATGTAAGGGACCCACGCGAGCCAGCTCAGCCCGAGTGCGAGGGTGAAGAACGACCCGAGCGGGTGCCGCGCGATGACGCCGCGGATCCCGTGCCGGTCCTGCGGAGCGGTGCCGGTCTGCGACCGGGCTTCGATGGTGTTCGTCATGACATCGACGCTAGGAACTGCGCCGCGCCGGGACGACCGGCGGAGGGAGGCACGTGCGGGACTTGCATCGAAAGGATGCAGCCCCGCCGCGCCCGTCAGCGGCCCCGGTCCGGAGCCGCGGCGGCCAGCACCACCGGGTCCTCGCAGCCCCGCGCGAAGCCCGCGATCCGCCGGTCGATGTCGCGCTGCAGCACGAGCACGCCGATGCGCTCCGCGAGCGGGGCCAGCCACTTCGGCTTGCACGTGAAGTTGTAGCGCCAGACCGCCAGGGTGCGCCCCGGCTGCCCCTCCGCGGCGCTGAACCGCCATCCGCCGCCCATGCGCTCGAAGAACCACGAGCCCTTCGTCATCTTCATGCCGACGTTCGAGGGCGGGTTGTACGAGACGTACTCGCTCTCCATCGCCAGGCCGAACCGCTGCACCGTGTACGTCCGCACCCCCTTGCCGGGGACGGTCGCGCCGATGAGGTGCTGCCGCCGGATGAACGGGTCCCACCGCTTCCGGACCTCGCCCTGCGTCTGCGAGACGGCGAAGGCGACGTCCACGTCGACCGGGACGACACAGCGGGACTCGACGACGGGCATGCGCCCATGCTGGCACGCGGCGGGACCGCCGGACGGGAGGCCCGGGGCGGGCCCGCACCGCGCCTCCCGTCCGGTGGCGGCACGTCTGCGCGCCGCGATCTACCCTGTCGGCATGGTGGCATCTCGGGAGGAGTCGGCGATGAGTTGTCCACGCCGAGTTGCGCTCCCTGCTGTGGTCGTCCTCGCCGGCGCGGTCTTCGCCGTCGGGATGTTCAGTCTCGGGACGATCAGGTACAGCTCCGTGGACTGGGAATCGGTGGCTGTCGCCTCACAGGTCGCGATCCCGTTGGGAGTCGTGGTGGCCGCTACCGTCGCGCGGGTCGGAGTGATCGTGAGGAACCGCGCGGAAGACGAACTCGTGGCGCATCCGGTCCGCCGTGCATCGGTCGTTGTGGGCGTGCTGGCGTTCGTCGCTGCCGCTGTCGGCGGTCTGCTCTTGACGATGGGCGGTTGGCAACTCGTCCTGCCGGCGGCAGCCGTCTGCGCTTCCCTGGCCGCGGGTTGCGCAGGTCTGGTTCTCCGACGACCAAGAGCAGACAACCGGGACGACGAGTCCGATCACCACGGGGCAGCAGACGCCCGGTAGCCGATCCTTTAGCGGCGGAACGTGACGACGGCCCTGGGTATGGGCACTCCTCCTTCCCGGTAGCCGGTCCTCTGCCGGACGCCTCGCGGCTTCATTGAATACGAGACCAGCCGTCATCGGCTCGCAGGCTACGGATGGCATACACGAGCGTGAACGGCCCGAGGATCAGCAGCGGCAACCATGACCCGATGCTGGCGGTATTGATCACAAGGTTGACCAGCGCGAGCAGGAGCATGAGAGCACCAGTGATAGCTGAGAACCAGGCAATGGGTTTCGGCCACGGTGAGAGCTGCCCGACGTTGACCGCCGCCGCGGCGATTCCGGTCTCACCGTCGCCGGTGTCGCTCGCATGGCCGACCGCGTCGTGCAACGCGCGGATGTCGCGGGCACCTTCGCCCCAGTCGAACAGCGTCGTCGGCACGGTTGGACGTGATCGAGCAGTAACGCTTGTCCCGCCGGTCGTCGGTGTGAGGTCAATGGTGATGACCTCACCCCAGGAGTACAGGTTCCCGCGTACGCCAAGTTCGACGCGGGCATCCGCGGACGACGTCATCCTTGCGCGCTGCGTCAACGTGGCAACTCGCACGAACAGACCATGCGCCTCTTTCAGGGGCTTCGCGACCATTCAACTGGCCGTCGAGCGCGCCGCTCGCGTCCTCACTTCAAGCATGTGCTCAGTCAACCGATCGAGCGTGCCCGCGTCCCATTCGCGGATCCCTCAGCGGGACGTCGGCATCACGCGTGTCGAAGCAGGTGGTGAGTCTCTGTGTCCTCAAAGCGGACGAAGCCGAGCCGCTCGTACAAGCGGCGGGCCGATGTGTTCATCTTGTGCACCTGCAGCAACGTCCCGCGGTGCGCCTTCGCAGCCTCTTCCAGAACCCATCTGAGACCGGCCGATCCGATGCCCTCGTTCTGATACTCAGAGCGCACCTCGATGAGTTCGAGCCAAAGGTCGTTTCCGCGGGCGCCGAGATACAAGCCTCCGACTGGTTTCGCATCCTGCTCGATGACGTGCACGTCGTGGTCACCGACCAACGGCGCGAAGAAGTGCCCCTGTTGCTCTGGGTCCCAAGGGCCGTAGGCGGCTTCGACCAGTTCTTTGTGCGCGTCCTCGTGCAGTTGGAAGAGCCAATCGTGATCGGCTTCGGTGGCTGGTCGAACGGTGATCCCCATCAGACGAGATTAGCGAAGCCTTCAGCCGGGGCTGTGAGCCCGAACGGGTTGTCGTCTCGATCGCCGATCCCTCAGCGGGCGTGGAGTCCGAGGTAGTGAAGGGCCTGGCGGACGGTCTCTTCGAGAGGGAGGGTGCTGTCGATGACGAGCCGATCGTCCGTGCGGGGCTCGTACCCGTCGGCGGTGCGCTGCACCTCGTCCCACGTCGGCAACGTGAACTCTGGCAGGTCGTTCGCACGCTGTTCCACGCGGCGACGGTGTTCGTCGACGTCCGGACACTCGACCTCGATCACGCGCAGCGGTACGCCCGCGGCTTCCGCTGTCGACGTCCATCCAGCCCGAGCAGGTTCAACGCCACTCACCGCGTCGGCGATGACCACCTGTCCGCGCCGCAGATTTGGTACCGCGATGGCATGCATGATCGAGTAAGCGGCGATTCCGGACTGCTCGCGCGGGATCTGGTACTTCCACATTGCGCCTTCGATCGCATCAACGCGAAGCGTCAGCGAGGGCGTCAATTCCGCGATTGCAGCAGACAGCGTCGACTTCCCTGCACCGGGAAGACCACAAACCTGAACCAGCATCGACAACTCCTTCGTTGGCCGTAGCTCCTTGTCTATCGGTTCTGGCAGGCACGGGTCCGTAACGGGAGAGCCGTATGCTCCGCGGCATGCGGCACGAATTCGACTCCCTCGGCCTCCCCCGACCAGAAGGTGCAGGCCGCTTCAAGGTGCGAGCTGCGCTCGTCGGTGGAGCGGGCCTGTTCTTCGTGCTGCTCGGCACCAGTCTGTTCGCGGGCACCGCGGCGACTGATCAACCGATACCGGTGTGGATCGTCATCGTCTTGATCGCGGTCGGCGTCGGCTGCTGGGTCGTGGAAGGGCTTTTCAGAGCGCGAAGCACGAAGGGCGACGACTCGTCTCGATAGCCGATCGGCCACCGGACGCCGAGTGCTGGAACGATGAGCGCGTGACGTTCCACACCGTGACCGAGCATGACGTCGACCCCCTTCGTGCTTTCCTACGCGCTGCCGACCTCACCCTTGCCGGTCTTGACGAGCCGACCGTTCACCTCTGGATCGAACAGGACGAAGCCGGGACAGTGATCGGCAGCACCGGCTTCGAGCTGAGCCGGGACGGCACCCACGCGTTGATCCGGAGCGTCGCCGTCGCGCCGCACCGTCGCGCGACCGGTGCCGGCTCGCGCCTCGCCTTGTTCGCACTCGAACAAGCGGCACAGGCTGGGGCGGCCTGCGCTTGGCTGTTCTCGCGACGGTCGGGGCCGTTCTGGCAGAAGCTCGGCTTCACCAACGCCGACCGAGAACGCCTGGCAGCCGTGCTACCCGAGACACAACAGGTACGCCTGTTCGTTGGAACCGGTCAGCTTGGCACCGAAGTCGCATGGTCACGCACCCTCACCGACCTGTCTCGGTAGCCGATCCTTGACCGGACGGTCGCTCGTCGAGAGTCACCCGGGGAGCCATTCTCGGAAGCCCGGGCCGACGACCTCGGTGTCGCGACCAGGCAAGAGGGCGCCTGCGCGGAACGCCCGCCCCATCCGGCCCGGGATCGGCAGGAGCACCGGGATCGCGCCGGGTTCTGGCAGCGCTTTCGTCATGTTCCACAACGTCGTGGTGTTAGGTCCCGCGACCTCAACCTCTCGCGCGGAGCGTTCGCCGACGACGACGGCGGCGATCACCGCTGCCACCGCATCAAGTGCGACTGGAGCGATCGTCATCCCCGGGACCAGGGCGATGGGTCCGAAGCGCATCCGCTCGAGGTTCTGCCGGGCGAACTCGAACCACTGTGTGGAGCGCACGATCGTAAGGCGCGGGCTGACGGAACGCGCGACTGCCTCTTGCGCGGTCTTACCGGCGAAGTAGCCGTACCCCTGCACCTCGGGACGCATGCAGTTGATGATCGAGAGCAGCACGTGGTGCGCTCCGACCGCGTCGGCTGCCCGGGCGATCGCACGGGTGGAGCCCGTGAAGAACTGCGTCGCCGCCTTTCGGCTCGTCGTGAACTGTCCCGTCGCCTCGACGATCACGTCCGCGCCGTCAAACGCAGCGATTGCATCGTCGCGCAACACGTCGAAACCCGTCGACCGTGACAGCTCCGTGACCGAACATCCTCGCGCTTCCACCGCCCGGCTGATCGCAGCACCGGAGATCCCGCCGCCAACAACTACTACTCGCATGAGCCCACCCATCCTCTACGTCCGTAGAGAACACTACGATAGTAGAGGCCGAAGGGACAGACATGGATCGGCGAGAACTGCTCGCAGACGCGGGGATCAGGCTCACAGCGCGCGGAGGTGTCCGCGCCCTCACCCATCGCGCAGTCGACGCCGAGGCCGGACTGGCCGCGGGGTCGACGTCGTACTACGCCCGCACGCGCCGTGAGCTGACAGCGCTCGTGGTCGCCCGTGTCACAGCGCAACTCTCCGCCGAGCTCGGCGCCCTGCAGATCCCCGACGACCTCGACGACGCTACTGTCGTGCACATCGCGGCCGCGTTCCTCGAACAACTCGCAGCACGAGCAGAAGCGCAGGCGGCTCGACTCGCGCTGCTTCTCGAGCTCCGAGACGACGAGGAGCTCCGCGCTCCGCTTACCGGGGCCGACCCGGTGCGCGCCCGGTTGAACGAAGCAGCTCGATCGCTTCTTGGCGCGCTCCGAGTGGCTGCCCCGGAGCACGCGGCGGTCAACCTCGTCGGCCTCATCGACGCGATGTTGCTCTACCACACGGCCGCGGTCGCACCGCTTGATGCAGTCGCCGTCCTGACCGCCTACATCGCAGGAATCCCACGACGATGATCGCGAACACGGCACCCAGTGGGCGCGTTGTGTAACGCGTCATCCAGCACCCCCGAGAACGCCGCTGTCGCTGCGACCCCACCCACACCTGAACGGAGCACCCAGACCATGCACCGCACCACCCCCGCCCACGCCCTCGCTCGACAAGACCCCCTCCAGTGGCGCCGCCACGGGCTCACCCCACCGCACGAACTCGACGCGATCATCGCCGCCCGTCTCCGAGCCTTACCCGCGGAGCCGCGCAACGCCGACTTCTTCGCGGAACGCAACTGACGCGGATCGAAAGTGCCCGCGTGGTCTCGATAGTCGATTGGCTACCGGACAACGGCTCAGGCAGAGCCGCTCAGCCACGGCCTCGACCCGCGGACTTCAGAAAGGATGAGGATCGTGCAGGCGAATATCGCGACCGTGACGATCGACGGGCAGCCCCAAGATCGCGATGCTGATCTTGACCATCAGAAGCAGTTCGAGGTGGAAACTGACTCAGGGATCCGTTACATCGTCACCTGCGAAGGTCCGCCGGAGGGACTGCCCTCAGACTGGGAAGTTACGCGCCGAGACGACGGCCGCGTTCTTGGCCATGTAGGGCGTATCGATACGGGGTGGCCCGGTTCCTACAGCTATCGCTTCAAGAAAGCGGGTGCGTTCTTCGCCGGCGGCACACAGATGGACCTGTGGAACGCAGTGCAGTCTCTGATGGAGTAGACGAATTCCGCGTGTACAGTCCGCTCCCGTAGGCAAATCCAAACCGTCTAGATAGACGATTGACTACTGGGACGGTCAGCGGTCGTGCTGCACGCCGACACCGCACTGGTCCCGAAGAGGCGGTGCTTCGGACGATGCGCTACCTGCGCCTGCTGCCGACTCCTTGCACAACGAAGAGCAGACCGATCAGCACGAGGACGACCGCGATCACGATCTGCTGGGCCGGTCGCGAACCCGATTCGGAGGGCCATAGACCGTAGAACACGCCGAACGCTGCGAAGATCACCCCGAGGACGATGACGGTGACGGGTCGCTCGGCGTTGAAGAAATTCACCCGGTGCTCCTTGTAGGGACTGTGGCGGGTGAAGTGAGATCAGCTTCCACCCTGCCTGCTTGATCGCTCCCGCGCAGGGACGCCACGGAGCAGGAACGCTAAGTATCGATGGTGTCCGATAGCCGATCGTTCAGCGGACGGATCGGGAGGCGGTCTACTCGCAGTCGTCGACCGACGAGGCGTTCACAGCACGCAGCCGATGACGCCTTGCGTGCCCTAAGGCATCACCGAGC
Organism: Curtobacterium sp. MCPF17_046; assembly: GCF_003224295.1. Classification (NCBI taxonomy): domain Bacteria; kingdom Bacillati; phylum Actinomycetota; class Actinomycetes; order Micrococcales; family Microbacteriaceae; genus Curtobacterium; species Curtobacterium sp. MCPF17_046. The sequence goes on from NZ_QKLB01000009.1 coordinate 121,195, forward strand.
ACTCCCAGAGCCACGGAATCCGCGAATCCCGTAGACGATCGCCGCCATCCCGGTGATGGCAGAGAACACTGCCAACACCACCGCTGGCAGGCCTGAGCGCCCAGTCGGCTCAAGGGGCGCATTGGTGAGCATGAAGCCGACCGCAACTCCCAACAGAATGACGCCGAAAACCACCATGAAGATCGCACCCGAGCGTCGCAAGCTACTTCTCCTTCAATTGCGTCGTTGCCTGCACGGTCATCGCGTGTATCTAGTCCTGAGCTCCGTTTTCAGAAGTTCGACGAGCGAGTTCCGCTCGGACAGAACCGTGTAGCGCGAAGCCGACCGCCCCCACGAGGAGGAGTATCAGGCCCATCCCCGCCACAACGAAGCCGACGGGGACCAAGCCCGCCTCCCCGAGAAGTGTGCCGAAGAGTGCGAAAAGGAGCCCAGCCGTTACAGCTCCCGCACCGCCCGCGAGGCCGATGACACGGGGAGGAAGCGTTGGTCTCATGCTCGTAGCAAAGCAGATCAGACAACCTCTCGTTGAAGGATCCGTTACCGAGACGGGTTCGGAGCGTCTGACCGGAGTCGACGGTGTGCCGGTCAGCTGTCCAACGCATTAGCCCAAAGCAGCAGTAGAACTCCTGCGGTGGCGGCCACCCCGACTCGGACCAGAACCAAGGAGCCCTTGTACCGCGGTCTGCTCTAGCTCGGCCGACCCCATCACGGCGGACCGCCATCACGACGGCACGACCGATGAGCCCGAACCCCACCAGTGCGAGGGCCACGATCCCTGACCACGTCCACCACGAGAACTCTGTCCGACGAGGATGCCGGATCCGATCGGCTACATCGGCGCGGCCCCGCGGGCAGTCGTCGTCTCGGTAGCCGATCGCTTTGCGATCAAGGACGGAGCCGAGAACGTCGATAGCCGACCGCGGCGCTCGCGAGGATGACGACGGCGCAGGCGAGCGTGACCCAAGCGAACACGTTGACCGAGCCGGTCGTGAAGAGAACGACTGCGGCTGCGCCGAACACGAGTCCAAGCAGCAGGAACACGAGCCATACGGCGTTCGGTCGAGTCATGAGACGAAGATACCGGCGCCCGACGACGGGCTTCGAGTTACGGCCTGCGTCCGAAAGACGATCGTTTACCGGCCGCTGACTCCGGCTCGACTCGGACGCCTGGACGGAAAGTGAGACTCAGGGGCCTCTACGGCGTGTAGCCGCCGTCAGCGGGGGTGAGGAGGACCCCACCGTTGACCTGCAGCGCCACGGCAAGGCCGACACCAGACGTGACGAGGACCGCAACAGCTGCCATCGTCCAGCTGGTGCCTCGCGCGTCTCGTTCGCGCGGCGCGATGGATCGCAGGATGACGAGTCCGAGCAGGTGTGCGAGCACAAGCGGTACGACGCCGAACATCACGAAGAAACCGTCGGTCGAGGTGTCGCCCGGGGGTGCTTTGGCTGACTCCGACACCTGCTCAGTGGAAGCGAGAGTGAGCCAGATCCAGGCCCCGCACATGATCGGCGCACCCAGAACAGTGAGCGACCAGAACGCGACTACTTTGGCCTTGCGTTGCCGGCCGCTGAGCCGTTTCCCCACCGCGTCGTCCATCCCCTGATGCTAGGTCTCCGACCGGTTGCGGGTTCAGTCCTCGTCAGGTCAGGCGGGAGCGGTAAGGGCAAGAACTCCACCGACAGCGCAGTCCCTACGGACGCGGCTTCGAAAGCCACGCACTCATCTGCACCCGTCGCCCGTATCGGTCGAGGCCGTGCTCGGCCTCGACCACGAGCAGTGACTGATGAAACGGCGTGGCTGGCTCTTCCTCCACGAAGCCGGCCGTTGCGTAGAACGGGGCGTTCCACGGCACGTCCGCGTACGTGCGGAGAGAGATGCGCCTGTACCCACGTTCCCGAGCATGGTCCTTCGCAGCTTCGACGAGCGCTCGACCCAGACCCTGCCGCGACTGCAGCGGGTCTACCGACAGCTGTTCCAAGTGAGAGATGTCACCCGTCTCCAGGACGTGGACGAAGCCGGCGACATCCCCGTCAACGTCGATGATCAGCAGGAAGCCAGGCACAGAAAGTCGCGTGGTCCCGGTGGGAGCTGCGGACCATACCTCGGGGTGGAGGTGATCGATCAGCAGCTGGTCCGCGTCGTTCTCGATCCGCTCGATCGCGTGCGAGTCCCTTTCCTGGGCGAAGCGGATGCACCTTGACATGCCGTAAGCGTAGGAGCCGCGAACGGCGTCTCGGGAGCCGATGGTGACCCGGACGGTAGACAGGGGTGTGCCTTCCTCCGACGACGTGCCACACCTCTTGCAGACCGTCATCGACACGCCTGCGCCGCGCGAGCTCGCCGAGTTCTACCGGTCACTCCTGGGCCTTCACTACCGAGACGGCGACGCACCCGACTCCGACGAGACGGGACAACCCGAGTGGTTGGTGCTGACCGCCGAAGACGGCACCCGCCGCCTGGCGTTCCAGCTCGTCCCTGACCTGCCCCGGCCACAGTGGCCCACCGGCTCACCTCCGCAGATGCTCCACCTCGACCTGACCGTCGACGCGACAGCCACGCTCGAACAGCAGCGGGCTCGCGCCGTACGCCTAGGAGCAACAGTCCTGACGGACAGATCCGACGACGTCGACGAACCCCTCATCGTCTTCGCTGACCCCTCGGGACACCCCTTTTGCATCTTCGTCGCACCGCACACACCGTCCCAGTAGCCGGTCGGTCGCCGGACAGGTCAGGGACGATCGTTTCCGACGTGGTGCGCTGACTTGTTCCTCTCCATCAACCGCCACGACCCGCCCGTCAGCGGTGTGAGAGTCGTCACGACATAAGCCGCCGCGACGATGCCGAATGCGAAAGCGAGTCCGATCGTGTCGGCGGCGAGCCCGCCGAGCAGGGCGCCGAACGGGACGCCAGCCCACGCTCCCGCATTGATGAGGCCGAAGACGCGGCCGCGCATGTGCTCGGGCACCCGCTCGAGTTCGACTGTCGCGAGGGTCGGGTTGAGCGATCCCGCCGCGAGCCCTGCCAGCGCGGTCGCTGCGACGAGCACGGGCAACGGCGCCCCGAGCGCGAACGCCAGGCTGGACGGCCCACCGGCGAGTGTGAAGCACACCGCGAACGTCACCCGCCGCCGCAACCGGTGGGCGACGAAAGCGAAGGCGACGTTGCCGAGGAGGGCGCAACCACCCATCGTCGCGACGAGCAGCCCCAGCACTGCCGCGCCTCCGAGACGGTCGTTGGCGTAGAGGGGAAGCAGGGTCGATCCGCGAGCGGCATCGAGGAGGTTCGTGATGAGGACCAGCCCGACCACCAGCCGCATCAGCGGGTCCCGCACGACGAAACGGGCTCCCTCGGCGAGGTCGGCCCAGAAGGACCCGCGCCGCGCACCCCCGATCCCCGTGTCTGCCTCTGCTGCCTTCACATCTCGAGGGACGAGCGCCGATGTCAGGACCGCAGACACCGCGAAGGTCGCAGCGTTGACGAACAGCGACCCGATCGGGCCGACGGCCGCCACGAGGAGGCCCGCCAGGGAAGCGCCGACCAGCTTCGCGAAGCGCTCGGATCCGTCGAGGAGGCCGACACTGCGCTCGATGCGCACACCCGCCCGCTCGGTCAGGCCCGGCAGCATCACGCGGCGAGCGGTCTGGCCCGGCGTGTCGAGGAGGCCGCCCACGAAGACCAGCGCCGACAACGCCCAGAACGGCAGACCGACCGTCAGCGCCAACACCGGCATCGCGACGACGGAGGCACCGCTCACGACGTCCGCCACGATCGCAGCGCGACGGTGGCCGACCCGGTCGACGACGACCCCGCCGAGCGGGCCGCCGATGATCACCGGCGCCGTCGCGAACGCCGCGGCGACGCCGATCTCGACACCCGAGCCGCCGAGCGCGAGCACGTAGAAGGGGACCGCGAAGGCCGTGACCACGTTGCCGGTCTGCGAGATCGCGTGAGCGGCGACGACGGCCCAGAGGGCTGTGCGGGCCGCGCGACTCGACGTACCGGCTTCGCCGTCGCCACCCTCGTCGGATGCGTCGCTCTTCGCGGCGTCGACGCGCGCATGGCGTTCGTCGGGAACGGGCGTCCCGGTGGGCGGGGAGTTCTCACTCACGCGCCCGCACCACCCGGGTGCCGGTAGGCGTGGTAGGCGAGGACGATCGTCTCGGCCCCGTCTTCCACGTCTGGGCTGTGCGCGGCGCCGACATCCACCCAGCGGTCGACGACGGACTCGAGTTCGGCGCGCAGGGCGGCAAGCTCCGTCACGGTGAGGCGGATCGCGCGGTCGCCGCCAGCCGCTGCCGTGACCCACTCCCGCGGCAGGGCCGGTCTGGCGTCGACGTACTGGAGGTAGCGCGCCGCGTTCGCCTGGACGATCGACTTCTCGAGGGCGGCCGATGCGCTGAGGCGAGCTGGGTCGTCGAGCAGGTCGGCCGGCTCCCACGAAGTGAGAGGTGCTGCGGCCTGCCACCAGCGCTCGCGCCGGTCGGCGCTTTGCGGCTCGGCCGCCTGGATGAGGTCACTCGCGGCGAGCTTGGACAGGTGGTAGCTGACCGTGCCCGGGGCCTCGTCGACGACGTCGCCGAGCTGCGCCGCAGTCTGCGGACCTCGCTCGCGCAGCAATCCGAGAAGGCGCAGGCGCGTCGGATGGGCCAGCACCCGCATCGAAGCAGCGTCGGTGAGGGTCGAACGGGGTGTGTCGCGAGAGGCCATGCGAGCAACGTAGTTGCTCAATCGTTCTTGCGCAATGACCCTTGTCTACTTGTGCGAGGCGCGAATGACGCCTCGGACCGGACGTGCGGGTGGAGCGAAGGCTCTCGAAGGTGCTGTCGATGACTCAGCAGGCAGAACCGGCCACGACTGGCCGGTCCAGGCACGGTATCGACCGTCTCAGTAGCCGGTGGGCTACCGAACGCCGCCTCGGTCGCTCGTGGTCGTTCCGGTAGGGGATCCATGACCGGGACGGGCGTGAGTCGGACCGCAGAGTTGTAGGTTCAGTGCATGCAAAACGACTCCGACCCGAGCCGCCGCACACCTGTCTGGCTTTGGTTCTTGTTCGCGGTCGGGCTTGCCGTCTTTGGCACGGGATCTTTCCTCGCCCGAGTCGACGGTCACCTGTATGGGATCCGCGTCGTGGCCGTTGGGTTGGCGATCGTCGTGACCTTCGTTGCGCTCCCGGCCCGCTACACCGGCAAGCGGTAGTAGGGACGCCAAACAGCCGAGCCCAGCAGTCTCAGTAGCCGATCGGCCAACGGGCCGTTCCATGGGCTTGACTGGGTGGCCATGAGTCCGCGAAGGAATCGACTACCGCTGATGAGCTGGGGGCGCTTCTCGTTCTTGGCCGCGACAGCGGTCGTCGTGGGTGTTGTGCTGCTAGCGGGTGCTGTTGTTGCAGCGCAGGGACGTCTTATCGGCGGTGATGATGGAGTTGGATGCCTGACGGACCCTGCTGTTGTGGGTGCTGAGTTCGAGGAGGAGGTCGGGATCAGTGTCACCCCGTCGTACTGGCCGCTTGGCACCGACTGCACGACCGTCGGACCGTCGGGCCGTAGCGCAGTCGTCGCCGAGAGTGACTGGGCGATGACAGCTGTTGCTCTCACGGGCATGGGTCTGGGAGCGGGACCAGTGCTCCTCCTGCCGTTTACGAGTCTCGGAAGACGTCGCATCGTTCGATCGGGTGACCGTTAGCCGATCGGCTACCGGACGGCCGTGGGGACGTCCGGTAGCCGGTCGAGGGAGTCAGTCGTCGTGAGCGAGTGAAGAGGACAGCTCCTCATGTGCGGCGACCTGCTGAAGAAGCAGGTTGGCTTTGTCGACACCGGTCTGCACGGCATCGGAGCCCGCAACCCATCGCAGCGGCGGCTCATCGGAATCGACCAACGACACCAGGCCAGCAGCGAGCTTGGTGGGATCGCCCCCCTGTCTGCCGTTCATGCTCTTCCACGCCTCGATCGTCGTCGCGGTGCGCTCGGCGTAGTCGTCGATGGACAACTCTGGCCAGATGGTGGAAGCCCCTTCGACGAGCAGCTCGGTACGGAAGAAGCCAGGCTCGACAATCATGGTCGAGACACCGTACGGCGCGAGGTCGTACCGGATGGACTCCATCCACCCTTCGAGGGCGAACTTCGACGCGCAGTACGCCGCGACGAACTCCTGACCGACGAGGCCGGCAGTTGAGCTGATCGTGACGACCTGACCGCTGCGCTGACGACGCATGACGGGTAGGAGCGCACGGGTGACGTTGAGCGGGCCGAAGAAGTTCGTTTCCATCTGCTGCCGCATCTGCTCAGGACTGATCTCCTCGAAGAACCCTGCGTAGAACAAGCCAGCGTTGTTCACCAGCACGTCGATCCGCCCGAAGCGAGAGACCGCGGCGTCCGCGGCGGCCCGCGCCGCGTCTTCGTCGGTGATGTCGAGCGACACTGCCAGCAGATCATCCCGCTCGCCGAACACCTCGGTGACCTTTGCGGCGTCACGCGCGGTGGCAACGACGCGGTGGCCGGCGGCGAGGGCAGCTCGGGTTAGGTCAATGCCCATCCCGCGCGCTGCGCCGGTGATGAACCAAACGGTGGAGTCAGTCATGGGTGTGCCTTTCGATCGGGAACACCGCAAGTGAACGACGCCGTCACGGCCGGAAACAGACTCCGGCTACACGGTCACTGACAGGGACCCCCTGCCGGCGATCCGCTGACGTACCGTCGAGGCGTGAACACTCAGGCGGAGATTCGCGATTTCCTCACATCGCGGCGGGCCAGGCTCCTGCCGGAGCAGATTGGCCTGCCGGACTTCGGCGGACGCCGCCGAGTTGCTGGGCTGCGCCGTGAGGAAGTGGCCCTCGTCGCCGGGATCAGCACCGAGTACTACACACGCCTCGAACGGGGCAACGCGACCGGCGTCTCTGACAGCGTCCTCGACGGTGTCGCTCGTGCTCTGCTCCTCGACGACGTCGAAGCGGCCCACCTGGCCGACCTCGTTCGAGCCGCCAACGCGCCGACCCACCTTCGGCCGCGGCGCTCTGCGCAGCGATCACAACCGGGCAGCGTGAGTGCGGGCGTGCAGCAGATTGTGGACGGCATGACGGGCATGCCGGTGATCGTGCAGAACACCACGCTCGACGTGGTCGCGTCGAACGCGCTGGGGCGTGCGTTCTACCTCGACCTGTTCGGTACTCCGAGCCGGTCGGTGAACTTCGGCCGGTACATCTTCCTCGACCCTCGCTCGCGCGACTTCTACCGCGACTGGGACAGCGTCGCTGAGCAGAGCGTCGCGGTGCTCCGCACTGAGGCGGCCCGTGCCCCGGCGGATCGTGCACTCGCTGCCCTTGTCGGGGAGCTGTCACTGGCAAGCGAGGCGTTCCGCACGCTCTGGGCCAGTCACACGGTGCGGGAGCACCGGGCGGGGGAGAAGCTCGTGCACCACCCGATCGTCGGAGACCTCGACCTGACGTTCGAGTCACTGGGCGTCAGCTCTCGAAACGGGCTCGCCCTGATTACCTACATCGCAGTTCCGGGATCGCCCTCCGACGACAGCCTGCAACTCCTTGCGCACTGGGCTGCGACGAAGGACGCCGCGAGCGTGAAGGAACCCCGAACGACCGAACCATGAGTCGCCTCGTCGTGCCCATCGAAAGGACCCACCCGTGAAGTACACCCGCCTCGGTAACTCCGGACTGAAGGTCAGCCGCATCGCGCTCGGCTGCATGAGCTTCGGCGACCCCGCCAGCGGCCATCTGCAGTGGTCCCTCCCGAAGGACGATGCGCTGCCCTACTTCCGGCAGGCGCTCGACCTCGGCATCACCTTCTGGGACACCGCCAACGTCTACTCCTACGGCGACTCCGAGCGCATCGTCGGTGAAGCGCTCCGCCAGTTCACCAACCGCGACGAGATCGTCCTGGCAACCAAGGCGCACTTCTCCGACAAGCCCGGCACCGGGCCTGGCCTGCACGTCGCCGGCCTGTCTCGCAAGGCGATCATGCAGCAGATCGACGCATCCCTGACCCGTCTCGGCACCGACTACGTCGACCTGTACCAAATCCACCGCTTCGACCCGGAGACCCCGATCGAGGAGACGATGGAAGCCCTCCACGACGTCGTCAAGGCCGGCAAGGCCCGCTACATCGGCGCGTCCGCGATGTGGACGTGGCAGTTCGCCAACATGCAGCACGCCGCGGACCTGCACGGATGGACCCGGTTCGTGTCCATGCAGGACCAGTACTCGCTGCTGTACCGCGAAGAAGAGCGCGAGATGTTCGGCCTGCTCGCCGACCAGGGCGTCGGCAGCATGCCCTACAGCCCCCTCGCCAAGGGCCGCGTCGCCCGCCCCGCCGGTGAGCAGACCAAGCGCTCCTCCGACGACCCGGTTGGCAACAGCTTCTTCGCCGACACCGAACGTGACCGTCCCGTCATCGACGCCGTGCAGCACATCGCCGAAGCACGGAACGTCCCGATGGCGCAGATCGCGATGGCATGGGTCCTCAACAACCCAGTCGTGAGCGCACCCATCATCGGCGCCACAAAGCCACACCACCTCGACGACGCTGCCGCAGCCGTCGACATCGACCTCACCGCAGACGAGGTCACCGCACTCGAGGAGCACTACCAGGTGCGCCCCGCTGGCGGCTTCTGAGCGCCAACGGAGTCCTGCGCGAACCATCGACGCCGCCGCCAACCACTACATGTGGTGGTTAGCGGTGTTTCGCGGCACAACATGCCCCATTCTGCGCGACCATGGCGGCGTCGAAGAGGGTGGACCGTCCGCTCGCTCGCGGCAGGAAGGAGCGCGGAGTCATGGCCAAGTCCGGCAAGAGCAGCGGCGGTTCGTCGCGAAGCTCGGTCACTGGCAAGTTCGTGACGTCGAAGTACGCGAAGTCGCACCCCAGCACCACGCAGACCTCGCACAAGAAGAGCAAGTAGCAAGCGCCGCGAAGCGGTGACTCACTGGCGGGAATCCGGGAACCGGGTTCCCGCCAGTGCTTTGCGCAGTCGTTGTCGGACGGCAGGTGCGGTGTCTCGATAGCCGATCGGTCACCGAGCCTGACTCTTGGGAGGATGACGGGGTGCGCACCTTTCCTTGGCCCGCTCGGAGCGGGGCTCTCCTCCTCCGCGACCCTCAGCCCGAGGACGCAGACCAGCTCGTCGCTCTACGGAACAACCCTGTCGTCAACCGGTTCATGCTTCGCACCCACGTCGACCCGGACGCCTACGCCCAAGAGTGGGCGAGCATCCCCGACAGCGACACCGACTTTTCGTGCATCGCCGAGCTGGACGGCCGGCTCGCCGGCTTAGGCTTCCTCGACGTCACCGACGGCCTGGGACAACCTGGCATGCCCCGGGCGACGCAAGGCGTCATCGGCTACATGCTGCAACCCGACCTCGCCGGACAAGGGCTGGGAACGGACCTGGCACGCGGCCTCCTGACCGCAGCGTTCGACGTGCTCCGACTCCGGCGCGTCACAGCGAGCTGCAACGCCGACAACATCGCCTCAGCCCGCGTCCTCGAAAAGAACGGCATGCGACGCGAGCAGCACGGCATCGAGGACTCCTGGCACGCCGACCTGGGCTGGGTTGATGGCTACCAGTACGCCATGCTCGATCGCGAGTGGGTTGCCGCTCGGACCGTCCGATAGCCGATCCCTTACCGGTCGTTGCGCCTCGCCAGAGTCAGAGAAGGGCGCCGGGCTGGTTGGCCACGACTCTGGGTGCGATGTGGAGGTCGTTCATCGAGCCGGCGGGCACCGGTAGGCGGAACGTGTTGACCTCTCTGCGTTCTCCGGTGTCGATGTGGAACGCATGGAAGGTGATCTCGCGTTGCTGCCTCGTGTAGAGCAAGACGTGATCGTCGTCGAGCCAACCAACGCATGGGGCTTCGGCCCGTTGGTAGTCGTCAGAGTCGATCGGGATGGGCGTCGTATCTCGCCGATCGAGGTCGAAGACCTCCACGCGGTACTCCAACGACCGGCCGATGGACATGGTCCGTCCGAGGAGCTTCCGACCGTTCGGGCTCCACACTCCGGACCCCTCGGTGACAAACCCGTACCGCTGCTCGATGAGTCCGGCGGTCCGGTCGAACACTTGGATCGCACCGACCGGATGACCCCACCAGTCGCAGTTGATCACGAGTCGGTGTCCGTCGGGTGAGAACTGCAACGCGTCCCCGTTTAGGCTGCTGCTGCCCAGTGTGAATCGCGTCGGAAGTTCAAGCCACGCGTCCTCCAGCGTGGGCAACGGAAGCTGTGACCACATCTGGTCCCCGGCGTCGTTGCGGAGCTGGTAGACGGATTGGGTTGGGTGGTGGTTCACCCAGTCGGCCCATTTGACGCGGCACTCGTCGGCGGGGTTGCCGTAGAAGATCCGCGTGTTGCTCGGCCACGCTGGTTCCTCGGACTCGACCCCAGATAGGAGGTTTAACGAAAATCGTCGATCTGGGAGGCTCGGGGATCCGCTGTAGCCGTACCGGAGCGTCCTGCCGTCAACCGAGAGCTGAAAGCTGTCAGGGTTCCGCTCTCGGAACATTGATGTGACCTTGATGAGGCCTCGTCCGGGTTCCCACACCCACACCGCTTCCGGGCCGCTGACGAAGAACGACACGGCCTCACGAGCAACCTTCGGCTGCGGCATCTCACTCCTGACGCTCACGGACGGTAACCAGACTGCCCTGGCTGAGCTTGGCAGCAAGCAGGTTCCCTATCCGACGACCACACCTATACGTGTCTCAATAGCCGATCCCTCCGCGGACGCCGAGGCGACTAATCGAGGCCGACGTCAAGCACTAGCGGTCGTTTTGGCTGAGTCGTCTCCAGCGAATGACGCCTTGAACGACCAGAACAAGGCCCGACAGGAGGACGATGCCTGCAAGCAGGCCCGGCGGCAGAGGACGGCGGCTCAGAGGCTCGCCCAGATGCCCCCAGCTGCCGATGATGATCGCCACACCGAAGGCGGCGAATACCACCCCGCCGATAACGGTGTTGCGTGCTGCTCGGCGGGCGCTACGACGCACTTGCTCATCGGACAGGTTCGACACCGTTCCACAGTATCTGCGCTCAAGCGGTGGCCATCGGTTTGATCGCACCGGAAGCCGATAGGCGACCGGACGCCGCCCGTCGGCGGCAGACTGGTCCTCGTGAACGCTCGCGCTTTAGGAATTTGTGGCCTGGTCGCGGCGGCTGCCTTCTCGCTGACGAGCTGTAGCCAACGGGGTGCGGATGACGGGTACCTGGTTCTCGCTGCAGGTGAGGCGACCCTGTCTGCTTGTACGACCGCAGCACCGGTCCTGGTTGAGACACTGAACACCGAGCAACTCCCGAATTGTGCCCCAATCGGGCGAACCCTCGTCTTCCCGGACGGCGGGCAGATTCAACTGCCTGAGCAACAGGGCGGCGGGTCGTCGAACCCAGGATCCGGATACCTGTACAGCTACCAGAGTGTGGGCAACTGGGGACTAGTCGCGGCCCGCGCGAAGACAGATTGCTCGGCCGTGCAGGAGTGGGGTAGCCCGGAAGCTCTTCGACGCGTGCACGAAGCGTTTGGAAGCGAATGGGCATGTCACTGACCCCCGTCCGGACAAGGATCGGCTACCGGGCAGACGCTTGCACGACCCCCACGATCAGGCAGATCACAGCGACGCAGTAGATGACGACGACGGGAACGAGCGTGAACCGCGTCCACCACTGCTCGGTCTTGACCAGCATCCGCACGCCAAGTTGCGCCCAACGCCTGTAGGCGTACCGACCGAGGGTTTTGCGCAGCAGGAGTTCCACCGTCGCGAAAATCGCCAGCGATATGCCCAGGCCCACCCAGCTACTCGTCGGCATCTCGACCCCTCACTCATCCGACGGTAGAGCACGCTCGGCCGTCTCGTTGAGCGATCCGTCAGTGAAACGGTGGGGCTAGGTTCGCTGCATGTCCGATGACAGCCTGTCGCTCACAGTGACGACAGAAGCCTCCGTCGCAGCGGTCTGGTTCGCACTCACCGACGGTCGCGACAGCTGGTGGCCGGAACTCTCACTGAGGTCGGAAGTCGGCGCCGCTGTGCGCGAGACGTGGACCGAGGACGGGCAGGAGCGGTACGCCGACGGTCACGTAACGGAAGCAGTCCCACCGAACACGCTCGGCTTCGTGTGGCAGCAGGCAGCTTGGCCTGCGTCGCTGCGCGTTCGGTTCGACATCGAGCAGGCCGGTAGAGGCAGTCTCGTAACCCTGAGTGAGACTGGCTTCGCGCAGCTACCTGACGGATCGGTCGTCCGATCAGCACACGAGGACGGCTGGGCGTTCCACCTCACGAACCTGCTGGCCGCCGCGTCTCGGTAGCCGATCGGCTAACGCGCGCCTAGTGCGTCGCCGTCTCCGAGGCTGTGCGGATCGACGCCAAGAGAGACTTCTCGAATTGAGACGGCACTGCGTCGGGAGCAGCCAGCCCTCCGCGCCGAGCGGCCGAGATCACAACCTCCACCCGACCGTCTTCGGCGGGTTGAAACCCGAGAGTGATGACCTCGGCACGGGGGATCAGGACGCCCGACCGTTGTGTGACGACCGCAGTGCTGTCATCGATGTCGGTGATCGAGGACCGTGGGATGCCTGCCACTGCCGACCGGATGAGGGCGGGCACGTGCTCCAGTGCCGCATCGACACGCACAGTGCCACGAGATTTATCTGCCACGTCTGACAGCCAAGCACGGTGTCCCGCAAGCCGGTCGTCCACCGGTACAGGGCTGGCGGCGACAACCACGACAACTTTCCCGTGTCCTGCTTGACCTGGGGATTCCCGTATGACTGCCCCGCGAAAATGCCCGGTGAAGGGGCGCTGAACGCAACACCGTCCACGTACCCGAGCAAGGGTGCGGCACTCCGCGTCGGGTGACGCCAGCGCGGGGTCCAGATCGCTGCACGCGTTGCGCTCGAACACGCCCTGCCCGAACGCCGTGTCCACCCCGCACACGGCCTCGGGCTGCTCGGCGTGACGGCGCTCCTGCTGCTCGCCGCGGGGACCGCGGTCCTCGTCCGTCGACGGCTGGGCACGCTGCCCCGCATCACGCCAACGGAGCAGTAGCACCGAACCGACGGGAGGCTCTCCACCCTGTCTCTTATACACATCT